>CBDUQH010000052.1:0-8351 GCA_965369335.1 uncultured bacterium | reverse complement strand
GGGAAACTATGGCATTAGGTTCTTCTACAAGGGAAAACTCACTGCCACAGACTTAGAAACTCAACCACATCCTGGTTTTATGACTGACTGGCAACCTCTGTGGACTGTCTTAGCCACACAAACCCAAGGTGAGAGCATAATCCATGAAACCATCTTTCCTAATAGATTCCAACACGTCGAAGGCTTAAAAAAATTTGGTGCAAAAATAATCTACTTCCAGCCTCAGCTAGACCAACCAAATAAAGTCTACAACTTTGAACTTGAAAATGACCTTCCCGGTACCAAACACGCCATCAAAATAATCGGCCCAACTCAACTTAGCGCCACCAACTTTGACGTTTACGACCTCAGATCTGGTGCTACTTTAGTTTTTGCCGCCTTAACTGCAAAAGGAACTACACTCTTAAACAACGTCGAACTCATAGATAGAGGTTACGAATCATTTGACGACAGACTCCGCTCAATGGGGGCGGAAATAATCAGACTAAAATAACTCTCTATTTGTCCTGACCATATAAACCAGCATATAATAAGCCCATGAGAAGAAAACATACCATCTCTTTTAAACATGCTATCGACGGCATTATTTATTGCATTAAAACCCAACCAAACTACAGATTTCATCTTCTAGCCACTCTAGGTGTAATCATTTTCTCAATATGGCTAAAAATAGATTTTAACAACACAGTCATCCTTCTATTCTTAATATCACTCGTACTTACGACGGAAATGATTAATACAGCCATCGAATCAATCACTGATCTAATCACTACCGAATACAAACAACAAGCCAAAATAGCCAAAGATGTTTCAGCCGGGATGGTTCTTTCCACTGCCTTTCTTGCTGTAATAATAGGCCTAGTTATTTTCACACCACCTCTTTTAGCTAAATTTGGAGTGTGACCAGTCCTCCAAATATCAAGTCTTAATACTTTATACTAAATACTATATACAAAATTCAAATCACCATGCCCCTTCTTCTTGGATTTTTAACTTTATCATTTATTGTTACCAGCATTAGTATTGTCCCTTTTATCAATACTTTGTACTTCATCAAATTCCAAAGAAAAGCCCAAAAAACCCTCGATGCCTTTGGCAAAAGAACACCAATTTTTGACAAATTCCACGCCGAAAAAGCAGGCACTCCTGTTGGCGGAGGACTTTTAGTCATTCTCATTACCACCCTTTTATTCTTCACCCTTTTTCCTCTCATCGAATATCTAGGGGTTTATGTATCTCATGTTTATCCTCTCAAAGACGAACTAAACATCATCTTTTTCACTTTTATCTCATTTGGACTCTTGGGTCTCTACGACGACACCAGAAAAATGTTCAACGTCAAAAAAACCAAATTTTTCGGCCTGGGACTCAAACAAAAATTTCTGATCCAATGGCTTTTAGCCATCATTATTTCGGTAATGATGTATACCAATCTACAAATCCAAATACTCTACATGCCATTTTTAGGCGTTTTCAATATCGGTGCCTTTTATATACCCTTTGCAGCCTTTGTCATCGTTTCTTTCACCAACGCAGTCAATATCACCGACGGATTAGATGGACTTGCCGCTGGAGTACTGCTCATCTCGCTTTTTGCCTTTTGGGTTCTTTCTGCCTCAATCCTTGACACGCCTCTGTCCATCTTTATCGCCCTTTGGATTGGATCGTTAATTGCTTTCCTCTATTTCAACGTCTTTCCAGCTCGAATCTTTATGGGTGACGTTGGCTCGCTCTCTTTCGGAGCCACTTTTGCAGTTATTGGCCTCCTCCTCGGCAAAGTCATGGCTCTAGTTGTCATCGGTGGCATATTCGTCTTAGAAATCTTTACTAGCGTGGCACAACTCCTATCAAAAAAAATCAGGCACAAAAAAATCTTCCCTGTCGCTCCATTCCACTTACTTCTCCAACAACAAGGTTGGCAGGAACCAAAAATCGTCATGCGCTTTTGGTTGGCTTCGATCATGTTGTCAATCTTTGGAGCCTGGGTAGCCCTCATCCAAAGATAGCTTTCTCCGACCTCGCCAGGCTCGAGCAAACAATTCTAAATTAAATCAACAAAAGAACTATAATGATCGGTATCTTTGACTCTGGCATAGGCGGATTATCAGTTTGGCAAGGAATTGTCCAAGAGCTTCCTCATGTTTCCACAATCTACGTGGCCGACCAAGGTTGGGCGCCCTACGGTAATCGACCAGTTTCACAAATTCAAGCCCGTGGCTACGCCATCACTAAATTCCTACAAGAACAAGGCGCTTCAGTCGTAGTTGTCGCATGCAACACCGCCACTGTCAATGTAACAGTCAACCATTTACGACAACTCTTTCCCAACATATTGTTCGTTGGAGTTGAGCCACCAATAAAAAAACTCGCCGAATTAACCAAGACCAAAAGTATTGGTTTATTTGCAACCAAGGCGACTTGTGAATCAAAACGCTTAACTGAACTGGTCAGCTTGTACGTGCAAGATATCAAAGTAAAGATCATCCCCACTATAGAATGGGCTACACTAGTCGAAGCCAACTTTCCAGAACCCAAAACTACAAATGCTATCAAAAAATACTTGAACCAACTACCTAAAGACGTTGACTTCGTTGGCCTTGGTTGTACTCATTATCCATTTTTATTACCTTGGTTAAAAAAACTAAGTCAAACCATAAACTGGATTGATGTGACCTATCCCGTTGCCAAAAGGACTGCTAGTCTATATTCAGGTGGGCAACTAAAAAGCCCAAAACACACTTTTTTTACCACAGGCCAGCCCATAATTTTACAAAAAGCTTTAAAAGATTTACTCTCAATTAATACACCAGTAGAATTTATCTCAATATGAGTCCATTCGATCGTTTTGCAAAAGACTATAAAAACAAAAAAGTACTTATCTTTGGACTTGGTCTCCAAGGTAGGGGAGTTGGTGATGCCATAATCTTCGCCCAAATTGGTGCCCAAGTCAGAGTTACCGATTTAAAAACCAAATCACAACTCCATTTATCTATCAGTAAACTCAAACCATATCCAATTGAATTTACTCTGGGTGAACACAAAAAAGAAGATATAGATTGGGCAGACACTATCATCAGAAATGCTTCAGTTCCTTGGAACCATGAACTACTCAAATATGCCAGAAAGACTCACAAATCTATCAAAATGGATGCTTGTTTATTTTTTGAATACACAAAAGACTCACCCAACAAGATAGGCATCACAGGTACCAGGGGCAAGACAACCACCACTACTCTAATTCACCACATTTTCCAGAAAGCCCACAAAAAATCAGTTCTTGCTGGCAATATTATTCCCAAAGCCTCCCTCCAATTCCTCACAAATTTTGACCCCTCTACCACGTACATATTTGAACTCTCTTCCTGGCAACTCCAAGCCTTTCACCAACAACAAATCAGTCCTCACTATTCTATCTTCACCAATATCTACCCAGATCATTTAATCGACCAAAATTTCCAACAATATTCATATGATAAAACCGCGATTTTTGCTTATCAAAAAACTCAGGATGTATTAATAGCCAACCAACAAGATAAACAACTCCAAAAACTAGTCTCCAATCCTCCGGGCAAAGTCATCTGGTTTAATCCAAACCAACTGCCCTCAAACTTAAAAACCAAACTCAAAGGCGATCACAATTTAGAAAACATTGCAGCAGCAGTCAACCTTTGTAGACAATTTGGTCTCGACGACCATACCATTTTTGAAGCAATCTCTTCATTTCAACCTGTTAGTTTCAGGCTCCAGCCTGTTGCATGTATAAATCAAGTTGAAATTATCAACGACACCACTAGTACCACTCCGATAGCCCTAAAAAAGGCTATCAGCACCTACCCTAACTCAATTCTTATAATGGGTGGGAATAGTAAAAACCTACCATTAGATGACATCATTGAAACCATCAATTCTCAAGTACAAGCGATCATTCTCCTTCCAGGAACTGGAACTCAAGAAATAAAGCCATATATCAAACCTCACCTAATCCAACTAGAGACTTCAGACCTAAACCAAGCCCTTAAAAAAGCTCTTCAGCTAGCTCAACCAAACCACACCATTTTGTTTAGCCCAGGGTTCACATCTTTTAAACTATTTAACAACGAATTTGATCGAGGTAAAAAATTCAATCAGGCAGTTAAATCCTTAACATGAGAAAAAAACCACACCCCAAAAGAGCCAAAAGAAAAATCACTTCCCAAAAGCACAGCCACAAAATTGATTTAGGCTTGCTGTTAATTATTGCCTCGTTGCTTACCATTGGCATCCTCTTTGTCTACGAATCATCTTTGGTTGAAGCCTACAACCAGTTTGGTGATAAATTCCACTTCGTCAAACTCCAACTTAAATGGATAGGTTTTGGCCTTATCAGTTTCCTGTCTAGCCTTTTGATTCCACTAAATCTTCTCAAAAAATTATCCCCAGCTATACTCATTTCCTCGATACTACTACTAATTTTAGTTCTAATTCCTGGAATTGGCACCAACGTCAAAGGAGCCCAGAGATGGCTAGATCTTGGTTTTTTTTCACTCCAACCCGCCGAGGTCACCAAACTTTCTTTAATTATCTATTTATCTGCTCTTTTTGAAAAAACTCAAAAACCTATCCAATTTTTTTCTCTTTTAGGTTTTATCACCTTCCTTATTATGCTTCAGCCTGATTTGGGTACCACCATCACAATTGCCGCTACAGCTTTAACCATGTTTTACATTTCCGGTGCACCTTTGTTCTACGTCTTAAGCTCAATTGGCTTAGGCCTATTTTCGGCCCTAACCTTAATCTTAAGCTCCAGTTACCGTCGAGCACGACTACTAACCTTTTTAGACCCAGATCGTGATCCCCTAGGAGCCTCCTACCATATTCGACAAATAATCATTGCTTTGGGTAGTGGTGGTTGGTTTGGCACAGGTTTTGGTAGATCGCTTCAAAAATATCGTTATCTCCCTGAAGCTACTACCGATTCAATTTTTGCTGTCATAGGTGAGGAAACTGGATTTATAGGAGCCTTGCTTGTCATCAGTCTCTATCTAGGATTGGCCTTTAAAGGTTTAAGTATCGCCAAAAACCAAACGGACCGTTTTTATATGTTACTAGCTACAGGCATAACTATCTTACTGACAATCCAAGCCTTCATGAATTTGGGAGCCATGACAGCTTTAGTGCCTCTTACAGGAATAACCTTACCTCTTATCTCTTATGGAGGCACCTCTTTACTTATATCTCTCACATCACTAGGATTACTTCTAAACATATCAAAATATCAAACTAAAAAATGACACCAACAGCAAACATCCTTATAACTGGAGGGCACCTTACCCCAGCTATCGCTACCATAGAGCAACTACAAAACATCCCCAATCTAAACATAAGTTTCGTTGGTAGAAAATACACCGACACCTATAAATCACAATCAATCGAAAAACCACAAATAGAATCACTTGGTGTTCGCTTCATTCCTTACCAAGCCCCCAAATTCCACCGGAAACCTCTCACAAAAAACATCCCTCAAATCATTTCTGCTCCATCTGCTCTAAGAAATGCTTTCCAAATTCTCAGCCTCGAAAAACCTAACGTCATTCTAACCTTTGGTGGTTACCTAGCCCTACCAATCGCTCTAGCTGCAAAGCTTAAAAAAATCCCCATTGTTACCCACGAACAAACTACAGTTTTTGGACTCACCAACCAACTAATCTCTACTTTCGCTAAAAAAGTTGCTCTGTCGTGGCCACAAACGAGCCAAATTCCCTCAACTGTTAGCAGCAAAGTAGTCTTAACAGGCAATCCACTAAGAAAAGAATTCTTTCAATCTCCTCCCAAACCAAAATGGCTCAATCACTCCACCAAACCATTAATCTATATTACTGGAGGTAATCAAGGTTCACAGGCCATCAACTTAAACATTGCCTCCCACATAAATCACCTCACCAAACATTATCAAGTCGTTCACCAAACAGGCCACACCAGAAACTTCCAAGACGACAAACTTATGGCTAAAGCTATCAAAAAAGTCCCCAAACTTCAACAAAAAAACTATAACCACCAACCTTGGTTTTCAGCCTCAGAAGCAGCTTATCTTATCTCCCATGCAGATTTGGTCATTTCTAGATCAGGTGCAAACACAACTACAGAGCTTCTGCTCAACCAAACCAAAGCCGTCCTAATACCTCTTCCCCAATCAGCCCGAGATGAACAAAGCCAAAACGCCAAAGTTTTACGTTCCGCTGGGTTAGCTATCATCTTACCCCAAAACCAACTAAACCTACTTTGCCAAACTATCGAAATTTCCCTTAAAAACAACTCAAAACCTAGCAAGAAAACACAAAAACTAGTAAAACTACACTCCCAAGCTGCTCAAAACCTAGCCAATCTGGTCTTATCATGCGCTACAAATTAAAAAGATCCTTAAACTCCAAACTCAAAATACTCTCCAAAATTCTCTCAATTTGTTTTCTTATCTACTTACTCTACTTCCTCTATCAAAAAACCTTCACCATCAAACACACGAACTGTCAGCTAGGAGAAAATGCATGCCCGCCAGAGGTGGTGGCAGAAATAGATAGACTAAAAGGTCAAAACCTTCTATTTTTAGAATCCAAAACTATTGAACAAAAAATTCTCAACGCAAACCCAGCCTTTAAAAATGCCTACTTGGAACTAACTCTTCCTGCTAGACTATCTTTATCTCTGACTCAGGCTGATCTTCTAGCTCAACTAGCCACCAGCACTGAGTCTGGAGTACTTTTAATTGGAGAAAACAAACAAATAATCGGCTTTCAAAAAACACCACTCAAAGACCTCAGCACTATTTTAGTCAAAAACACAGCTAACCTCAGTATTGGTCAAGACATAAACCAACCTGAAATCAACTTAGCCATCAACTTAGCTAACCAACTCAACAAAAGCTTTGTTAACTTCCAAACTATTACCGCCCAAAACACCAACACCCTAATAGTGCTTTTAGACCAAGGGCAACAAGTCTTTTTTGACCCTAATCAGGATATCGACAAACAAGTCATAAGCCTCCAACTAATCATTAGTCAGGCCCAAGATAAAACTTTCCAAAGTATCGATCTAAGATACTCTAAACCAATCATCAAAATCATCGATAAATAATCATCAACACACACCTTGCCTTGTGATATACTGATTTTCATAACCTTTGCCTGACACAAATTAATCGTCAGAAAATTTTTTAATACAACGAAATACAGATTTTGCATTGGGGATAGTTATTCTAAAATAGAATCCCAACACAATCTTCTAAAATCTAAATTTATAACATTGCCATCAATCAAACATGCCTAAAGCTAATACCATCACAGCTATTGACGTCGGCACCGACAAAATTTGCACCATCATTGCCGCAATATCTGAAGACTCAGAACGAATCAATGTCATCGGCGTTTCCTCAATCCCCAGCAAAGGCCTCAGAAAAAGCCAAATAGTAGACATAGAAGACGCCATTGGTTCCATTACAGAAAGTGTCGAAGCCGCCGAGAGGATGGCAGGATTTTCGGTCCAAAATGCCTTTGTCAGTATTTCTGGAGCCCAAATAAACTCTCAAAACTCCAAAGGAGTCGTCGCCGTCTCCGAACCAGAAGGCGAAATTATTCCCGATGATGTCAGTCGTGTTATCGAGGCCGCTCGTGCTGTCTCACTCCCTGCTTCAAGAGAAATCCACCATGTCATTCCTAGAGACTTCATTGTTGATTCTCAAGAAGGCATCAAAGATCCTGTCGGCATGACTGGTGTCCGTCTCGAAGCCGAAGCCCACATCATCACCGCTTCATCCACCGCCACCAAAAATCTTGCCAAATGTATTTCTGAAGTCGGTATCGATATCAATCAGCTCGTCTTTAGCGGCATTGCCTCTGCCCAATCAACGGTATCTGAAACTGAAAGAGAGTTGGGTGTCGTTTTAGTTGACATTGGCGCTGGTACCACCAGTCTTTGTGTTTATGTCGAAGGTTCTCTTGCCCACTCTGCCGTTCTGCCAATAGGAGCCAGAAACATTACCAACGACTTAGCCATAGGCATGAGAGTTAGCCTCACAAGCGCAGAAATAATCAAAAGGCACCTATCAACACTAACCGACACTCCCGTCACTCCCAAATCGAACGAAACCAGCAAGGAAAGAATTGCCCGAAAGAGAAAACAAGACATCCTAGATTTATCAAAATTAAAACTAAAAGAAGACGTCCAAACCGTCTCCAAAAAAACCCTAGTCGAAGGTATCATTAGGCCCAGGCTAAATGAAATCTTTCAAATGGTAGGCAAAGAGCTCCAAGACGCTGGTTACCAAGCTCAGACTCCAGCCGGGGTAGTCTTAACTGGTGGCGGCTCGCAAACAATAGGAA
>CBDUQH010000051.1:0-8472 GCA_965369335.1 uncultured bacterium | reverse complement strand
GACCCAAGATGAAATATCTCAATTAGACACCTGGGAGACTACCAGGTTGATAGGTGGAGGGTGTACGCATGGCAACATGTTTAGCCGATCCATACTAATTGGTCAAATAAAGTATCTTTTTAAAGTTGGCTCTTTAAGGAGACCTCAAATTCAACATGATTCTCTTCACTTGTTAGTGAATAAAAATAAGTACAAAATGTACAGAATAGAGCTCAAAGGCGCAAAAGCCCAAAAGCACAAAGGAAGCCAGGTTTAGACCTGGTTTTTTTGTGTCTGAATAGTGATTTGTGGTAGATTGGAAGGATGAAGAAGTTAATTGTACTGGGAATAGTGTTGGGATTGGCTGGCTGTAACCAAACTGGTGTGCCAGCTGAAACTAGTGTTGAAGACGCAAGAGTAGGAACGAGTAGTTTGAGTGGAAAAGTGACAGTGAGTAATGGAATTGTGATATTAAATGGTTCTGAAGGGTCGACCACACTTGAAAGTTATAGTGTGGATTTGAATGAGTATGATGGCCAACAAGTGATGGTTGAAGGGCAGTACTCAGGAGATACCCTGTTTGTGGACAAAGTGGATGTGGTGACGGTACCGCTAAACTAAGCCTAGAAGCCAAAAAATCCAAACAAGCCAGATAAGAGGTCGTTGATGGTGTGGGATGGGGAGTTGTTTGAGGATGTGGTTGTGGTTTCTTGAGTAGTATTGTTGTAAGTAGTACGTTTTGACTCCCTAGTGCTGGTTCGAGTTCGAGTGGTTTGAGTTCCGTCGGAAGTAGTGGTGGTATGAGAAGTTTGGCTGGTGGAACTGTTGGAAGATCTAACGTCGGCATTGTCTCCCTCGACTTTGATGTCTACTTTGGCTGGTTCGGTGGTGGAGTTGTTGTTGGATTGGGAGTTTTGGTTGCCGTAGTTGATGTCGATGTTGGCGGTACCTTCTTCATCGGACGAAGAGACTTGGATGTCGTTGTTTCTGTCGTCTCTGGTAGTGCGTCTGTCTTCGCGAACTCTGTCAGCTCTAGAATAGTCTCGATCTCTGGTTTCGTCTGCATGAGCAGGAGAGGCGAGAACGAGAGTTAGGGCAAAGATTGATAAAGTGATGGCAGTGGTTTGGCGTGATTTAGTCATATAACTAGTGGTCAGGGGCAAGAATCCCGCCTACGCATAGAGCTTCGGCGAGGTAAATAGTGACCAGTATTGAATGATTGATAATGAAGCAGTGAGCAGTGAAAACGCCTACGCATAGAGCTTCGGCGAGGCAGTTAGACGGACAGTTTGGCCAAAAAGCCTTGAAGGGCAGAAGAATATGTTTGGTTGATAATAGCGCCATTTTCTGTAGAAAGATAGAGGCGGGTGTTAAATTTCATGGGAATAAAGCCGAAAAGTTTTTTGGATTGGGATCCAAGGACTTGGTAGGCGAGTTGGTCTTGGTATGGTTCGATGTAGATGTGGGAGGTGGGAAAGATTTCGGTTAATAACTGGTCTTGTTCGATATGTTGAACAAGCTCTTGGGGAAGGGTTTTGAGTTCAAAGTCTGTATCATTGTTGATTAGGAATAGAGCTTGAGTTTGTTGATCAGATTTGATTGGTAGTGCAGTGCGCGCTTTGGTTTGGTTGTGGATGATGATGTACTCTTGGCCGGCATTTTGGACTCTAACTTGACCGTTGGTACTTTGGATAGTTAATTCTTCTGCGCTACTTAATTCTCTGGTTTGGGTGTTGCCTTGATCGTCTGATGTTTCTAAGTAGTGTTTGCCGTCTTGGTTGTAGATATGGAAGGTTTGTCCAGAACCAGTGATTTTGGCTTCAAACTCTCCACCGGCTTCGTTTTGGAGTTTAATGGTGGTTTGGGAATCTATATTTGTTTGGCCACTTGTGGTGGATTGAGCTGAGTTGTTGATGTTGATTGAAGTGGTAGCTGAGCCTGTTTGGATGTTGGTGTTGTCCTGATCAGTAGTGTTGCCGCCAGTGTTGGTGGAAATTTGGATGTTGTTTTCAATTGAAGAAGCGTTGATGTGTTGAGAAGTAGTCAATATTAGTAAGAGAACTAGTGAAGTTGTGCTGAGTAGTTTGAGGTGGATTGACATAGTGTGGTTATTGAAACATTAAATCTGGTTGAGGTCAAGGTGAGAAAAGCTTGAATTTTAAAATGATGTTGTTATAATACAGGCTCTGGTCATCGTAGCGGTGTGGTCCCACCTCTTCCCATTCCGAACAGAGTCGTGAAACACACCAGCGGCGACGATAGTATGCGGGTGACTGTATGCGAAAATAGTTCGTGGCCAGAATAAAGTACCTCAGTTGAAAGCTGGGGTTTTTTATTGGGTTGAAGTTGTGAGTTCGTGGCCCTCCTTTGCCAAGGCTACGGCGGGGTAAACCATAACAAAGTAAGTCAGAAAGATCTGGCTTTTTTTGTGGGTTGAAACGTCGTGATGCTGAACTTGTTTGAGCATCTAAAATAAAAGCAATGGAGATCCTGAAATAAATTCAGGATGACGAAATCCGTTGGATGTTTGTTTGGGGTTGTGAAAGCTGGGGGTGTTATTGGGTTGAAATATTAGGTGAGTTGAATTGATGGTGATCCCCTTAATAGGTAGCAAGATTGCTTAAGGTTAAGGGGATCACCATTATGTTAGCTCAGACTAGCTAGAGTTTTTTTGTAAATACTAATCTTTTGTCATTTCTTCTCCCTAGGCTTTTAACCTCGTAGCCAGGGAAAGCAAGTTCTATTTCCCTGAGGAAGTTGGGGGTAGGGACAACCAAGACAGTTTGAAAAGCTTCCATTATCAAGAGAAAAGAGGGCACCTTCTCTGGTCGTGGAAAGAACTTCAAATTGAATATCAGGTCTTTGTGAATAAATATTTCCGTTGTTTCTGATGTTTCTGAATCTTGGAGGATTCCCTTGATTTTATTAACTACCTTTAGTGGAAGTGTTGATTCTTGCTGGTTCACAGAAAACTCCTTTTAATGTACACGAAGCTAACGATATCCTATATTTTACCTTGAAAGGGTTAATTTTGCATTGATTTGGCTTTTTTTGTAGTTCTTAGTTTGTAATTCAAACTAAGTTTGAAAGCAAAAACCCTTCCTCTATGGAGGCTGAGTGTAAGATCCCGGACAAGGCTATTCTTCGGCTAGCTCAGAATGCCTTTACAGGGATGATAGTGAGAGAAACTTGTTCATGGGGTTTGGTTTGCGTGAGTGGGTTTCTTGGGGTAAAATACTCGCTATTCCCAAAGAAAGGAGAATATGAATTATCATGTCAAAAATTACAAAGAAGACTACTGCTAAATCTAAGAAGGAGGAGGTAGTAGAAGAAAGCTCAAAAGCTCAAAAGCCCAAAAGCCCAAAAGCTGAAATGAGCAAAAAGGCGAGTAAGCCTGCAAAAGAGAAAGAAAGTACAAAAGCACAAAAGAGCAAAAGCAAGAAAGCTGAGAAGAAAGAAACTAGTACAGAAGGTACAGAGGAAAGCTCAAAAGCTCCCGCCGAGGCGGGCGAGCAAAAGCCCAAAAGCTCAAAGGAAAGTAAAGAAAGCGCCAAAGAAACTAAAAAAGCTGTGAGTGGAACACCTACTTCGATGGAAGAGTTGTTGGAAATGACTGGGCATGAGCTTAAAGTGCCTAAAAGAGGTGATGTTATCCAAGGTGTGATTACCGATGTAAACAGAAGAATGGTGTTGGTTGATATTGGTGCCAAAACTGAAGGTATGGTGGTGGAGAAAGAATATGAAGCCACTAAAGAGTTGATTGGTGATCTTGGTGTGGGTGATGAAGTAGATGTTTATGTGGTATCACCTGAAAATGATCGAGGTCAAATCTTGTTGTCACTTAAACGTGCTGCTGTTGATCGCAAGTGGGAGCAGTTTGAGGAATATATGAACACTGGCAAGATGGTTAAGGTTAAAGGACTCGAAGTTAACCGCGGTGGTTTGATCGTGGCAGCTGAAGGGCTTAGAGGTTTTGTGCCAAGTAGCCAATTTGGAAAAGATTACTTGGGCAAGATGGATCAACTTTTGGATGAAGACTTTTCAGTCAAAGTGATTGAGGTCGATAAAGAGAAGAATAGATTGATCTTTTCTGAAAGAGAAGTCAGTGAAGCTGAAGCGATTGAAAATCGCAACAAAGCTTTGGACGAAGTTTCTGTTGATGAAATCTACGAAGGTGTAGTTTCTGGAATCATGCCATTTGGTGTGTTTGTGACAGTGACTGTGCCTTTGAAAGGTGATGTCGGCCAGCTGGAAGGACTTGTTCATATTAGTGAAATCTCTTGGGAGAAAGTTAATGATCCTAATGATTACTTCACTCAAGGTGACCGAGTTAAGGTTAAGATTTTGGGAGTTGATAACGGCAAACTTAATTTGTCTGTGAAACAACTTTCAGATGATCCTTGGTCAACAATCTTGAAGAAATATGAAGTTGGTACCACTGTGACTGGCAAGGTGACCAGAGTTGAGCCTTTTGGTGTGTTTGTGACTTTGGAAGCTGGTGTCGATGGACTAATTCATATTAGTAAGATTGAGGCAGGGAAAGAGCCTGAAGTTGGCAAAGATATCGAAGTTGTGGTTGATAGCGTTGACGTTGAAAACCGCAGAATGAGCTTGGGTATGGTATTAACAGAAGTTCCTCTTATGTATAAATAAGAGGAACTAATTAAATTCGAAATACGAATATCGAAGCACGAAACAAGCTCAAAATTTTAATTTTTAAACTAGATATTGTTTCGGATTTCGTGCTTTGAATTTAGAAATTATCCTGAAAGGATTAATTATGTCTAAGAAAAGAATGGTAGTTTATGATGACCAGCTTTTGGTGGATATGGATTTGATTTTTAATGCAATTCGAGAAGCCAAAGGTGATTGGAAACAAGTCGAAGCTGAGATGCAGGCTTATTTAGAGGCTGTGCAGGGCATGGTTGGGGATGAAGAGTAGAATTTAGAGGCTCAAAGGCTCAAAGGCTCAAAGGCTCAAAGGCTCAAAGGCTCAAAGGCTCAAAGGCATGGAGCAAAGAGTTGTTTGTGTTAGGCAGATGTTGCCTAAAAACTTTGTTGTGGAATGAAATTATTGATCAACTTTACTTGAGCTAAATCTTGTCGGTTAGGTTAAATGGGTGGTTATGTGCTGTGGATGAGGGATTTGATGGTAGCTTGCTGGTGTTTTTCGAGAATATGAGGATATTTTTGGGATAGTTGGTCGGCTTTTTGTTGGTTAAGTTTGATGTATTTTTTGTGGTCTTTTTTGACTGTGGTGATGGCTGATTTGGTCTTGTCGTCTTTGAAGATTTTTTGGAGGTGTTTTAGATACTCTAATACTTTGTAGCTGGCGATGATTCTAGCTTTTAGGAAGGTGAATCGATCGTAGACTAGAGTTTCTTCTGATTTACGGGCAATGAAACCGAGGAGTTTGTGTCTGGATATGAATTGGGTTAAGTGGTGGAGGCGGTTTTTGAATGTTGAAGTAGTGTCGATTTTGCCTCCAGAGGAGAAACCACGGCCTTTGTAGACATTGGGGTATTTGAGAGCATCTTCTTGGAGGTCAATTTCGGCTTCGAGCTGGAAAAGAATGTTTTCAGAGATATGGTTTTGATAAAAAAGATCGACATAGGTCTTTTTCTCGATGTCTAATGATTCAAGTTGGAGGCTTTTAACGAGTTCGGTTTTGGAAGCGTATTTGAGTAGTTTTTGGTAGTTTTCTTGTTCTTGTGACTTGAGTTGTTGGTCTATTGATTTGATGATTTTGGGGTCGAATTCATCCGAGGTGAGGGTTTTGAGTTTTTGTCTGGCTAAGTTGAGTTCGAGGATGTTGTGTTCTTGTTTGATGATTAGTTCTTCTTTGGCTGGAATGTGGAGTTTTAACTTGGTTAGGAGCCATTTGATGGTGATACCGTTGACAAAGAGAGTAAACAAAAATGTGGCGAAGGCCAGGCTTAAGATACCGTCTTTATAAGGAAAAGTGTCTGGTAGGGAGAAGACTAAGACTAGAGGGATGACGCCTCTTAAACCACCCCAGTTGATGATGTGTTGCCAAGACATGAGGACGTTGGGTTCGTTTTTAAAAAATGGCAAAGTGTTGGTGAAAAAGAAGCTTAGGTAGATGGAAAGGGTTCTAGCGATGAGGACGATGGCAACGATGGTGGCGATGTGGATGGGGTTTTTAAAGATTTCGAAGTTTAGGTTAAAGGCAGTGAAGAAGAAGATAAGGGAGATGGAGAGAAAACTTAAATATTCCCACATTTCTTCTAGGAAATGGGTGACGCTAGCGGAGATTTTGGTTTTGCCAAGGTTGCCCATGGTGATGCCGGCGATGACGGTGGCGATGACTCCTGATAGGTGGAGGTAGTGTTCGGCAAGAGTGAATGAACCAAGAGCTAGAGCGAGGGTGAGAGTAGTTTCGGTGGCTCTGTCTTCTTTGATTCGGGCGATGATGAGGGAGGTGAGATAGGCGAAGATGAGGCCAATAATGATGCTGCCGATAAAAACAAAAACAAATTCAAAAGCTCCATGGAGGAGTTTTTGAGTTTCGAAGTATTGGTTGGCGACGACGAAGCTGGCGATGAGGCGAAAAGTGATAACGGCTGTGGCGTCGTTGAACATTGATTCGCCTTCGGCAAGAAGTCCGAGGCGTTTGGGAGCGCCTAAGTGTTTGAATAGAGCCAGGACTGCGATGGGGTCGGTGGCTGAGATCATGGCACCGAAAAGGAGGCCAACACCTAGAGGGAGATTGGTGAAGTAGGCAATGGCAAAGCCGATGGTGAACATGGAAATGAGAAGGCCAAAAGTGGCAAGAAAAGTGATGGTTTTGAATTGGAGTTTGAATTGGTGGAAGTTAATGTGCATGGCTGATTCGAAAAGAAGAATGGGGAGAAGGATGAAAAAGATCAGATCAGGTGAAAGGGTGAGGTGGACACCAAGATGTAAGTAGTGATTGGCGAATTGGAGGATAAAGCCAATGATGAGTAAGGCTACTGTGTAGGGAAAGGCTGTTTTTTTTGAGAACTCTTGGAGGAGAGAGGTGATAAAGAGGAAGAAGGCGATGAAGAGGGTTGCGAGAATGATTGGGTGGTGCAATTTAGTGGACAGTGAATAGTGATTAGTGTAAGGGGTGTGGGTGAGTGTAATTTAGTATAAATGATTTTGGGGTTGGTGTTGAGATGGGAGTTTTTTATGCAGAAATTCGATTCTGGGAGTATAATTTGTTATGTTGGTTAGCACTTTGACATAGTTGTGGAGAGAAATAGGTTTTTGAACATAAAAACCTTTCGATGGTCTATTCTCTCTACAATAAAGGAGTTGAGAAAAGTGGTAAGTATTAAATCTGATAAGGCAGTTTTTGAAGTAATTGAGGCTTTGCGGCATTTGAGTAAAGCTGATGTGGCTGAGATGATAAGGAGCCAAGGAGAGATCCCTTTGATTCGTCTGGGTGACTTAACATCTGGTGCCGTCCCTTTGTGTTGTATAGATGGTCGTAGTGGTGATCCAGTTGTTGGGATTGCAGCCGGTGATATGGGGGCAATAATCGTTGCTTTGGCGGCGATTGAAGATATTAGGGATGGACATTTGCCAACTTGGAAAGTAAACAAATTCTTTGAGTGGTACCTCGAAGAATTTGGGTCGATGTACATGCACACAGATGAACATGCCCTTGAGTCATTGCTTGATCTTTTTCGGAAAGAAGAAAAGTTTGTGAGTGAAAATCTGAACTCTGTGGGTGAACTAGAAGGTTTGATAAGGAACCCTCCTGAAGATTTGCGAGATGACTTACTAGGTTTTCTGCTTGATCCGGAATTTATTGGTTGTGGTCATCTAAAGCTGATACTACAAAAATATAAACTGTATGGCATCCGAAAAGGGTTAGTGCTGGATGCAATCCGAGCTTTTTTCTGGACGATGTGGACAGGTACTACCGAACAAAAAAAGAAATTGACCTATATTGTGCTGAGTGATCAGCATGATGAAGGGGCTGTTGTTTCAGTTGAAATTTCTGACGATGAGTTGAACGAAGATACGCTGTTACCTGCAATAAGCCCTAAAGTAAATGGTTTACAAATGTTCGTTGTTCATCGGCAAGCTGAAGTTCATATGAGGTTAGTAATCGCTAGAAAGATTGTGCAAGCCAAACGTTTGGATGTTGTTGAGTCTTCTGAGGGAGACTTATTTATCCAAACAATGGATAAGATTGGTAGCCATATAACTGGTTTGACCGTTGCTCATTTAGCTGGTGGACTACGTCCACTGACAGTTAAATTTCCATCTTTAAGTTAAGTTGAGCTGTGAGACCATTGAAAAAGGAGTTAGCTGGCACTGTTTGTTGGTGTTTAGTTTAGCTCCTTTTTTTTGTGGAAATTTTTGGGAAGGGGAGTAGAATATGGAGGTTAGCAGTTAGTATGGAGGTTGTGTGGATGCAGTTTTTGAAGTCCCCGCAAATATTGAAATGAAAGTTAGTAAAAAAGACTATGTCGAGAATATTGCAGATAATTGTAGGTG
>CBDUQH010000050.1:0-8596 GCA_965369335.1 uncultured bacterium | reverse complement strand
ATACAATATACTTTATACTCGACAATGGACTACATCCAAATCAAAGGCGCCCGCCAACATAACTTAAAAAATATCGACCTCAAAATTCCCAAAAACAAACTTGTAGTTTTTACTGGTCTTTCAGGTAGTGGCAAAAGCTCTTTAGCCTTTGACACCATCTACGCCGAAGGTCAACGCCGCTATGTCGAATCGTTATCATCCTACGCCCGCCAATTTCTTGGCATCATGAACAAACCCGATGTCGACTCAATCGATGGTCTCTCACCAGCCATCTCTATCGACCAAAAAACCACCTCCCACAACCCTCGATCAACCGTTGGCACTATCACTGAAATCTATGACTATCTCAGACTTCTTTATGCCCGAGTTGGACACCCTCACTGTCCCAACTGTGGTCAAGAAATCTCCAAACAAACCGTTGATCAAATAGTCAATCAAATAGTCGCCAACATCGAACTCCGATTACAATCCCAACCTATCGTTAGAACCATCATCCTAGCTCCTGTAGCAAGAGATAAAAAAGGAGAGTTTACTGGTTTGCTAGACAACCTTCAAAAAAAAGGTTACACCTCTGCCAGGATCGATAAACACTTTATCGACCTCGATGAAGAAATTGTTCTCATTAAAACCAACAAACACTCCATCTCCGCCGTAGTTGAAAGAATAACTTTTGACAACAAGTCTATCAAATCAGACTCACTCAAAAGCCAACTCAGAAGCCGCTTAACCCACGCAGTCGAAACTAGTTTAAACCTCACCAATGGCCTAGTAATCGCCACAGAAGTCAACGACGCTGGGTTTGATTTCCCCAAAAAACCCACAGATACCAAAGATCATCTCTACTCAGAAAATTTTGCTTGCCCCAACTGCAACCTCTCCATCCCCGAAATCGAACCTAGAATTTTTTCTTTCAACTCACCCCAAGGCGCTTGTGTCACATGTAACGGCCTTGGTAACCTTTTAAAAATAGATCCCGACAAACTAATCGCCCCAGAGATCTCCATATCAGAAGGCGCCATCATTCCACTCGCCAACGTTTTATCCAAAGACACCTGGTTTACTAGGCTAGTCAAAACAGTCCTCGAAGCTCATGGACACTCAATCAAAACCATCTACAACCAACTCCCCAAATCTCTCAGAGATATCCTCCTCTACGGAGATGACTCCAGTAGGCTATACACCGTCTATGGCCAAAACAGACAAGGCAGAGACACTTCAATCGAAGAAACTTTTCCTGGTTTTATTGCTTACTTGCAACAAAAATACGACAATTCAGAATCCGAATTTGTCCGTCGAGAGTTAGAGAGATTTATGCACAAAGCTGTTTGTCCCCACTGCCAAGGCGATCGTCTTAAACCAGAATCTTTAGCTGTTACTATTGCAAACAAAAACATTGCTCAAGCAACCCAAATCCCCATCAACAAAACCCTTAAGTGGATAGAGACTTTAGAAGAAAACGTCTTTTCCCAAAAAGAACAAGAAATTGGCACTTTAATCATCAAAGAACTAAAAAGTCGTCTCACGTTCCTCGTATCAGTTGGGTTAAGTTACCTAACTCTTGGACGAGAAGCCGGCACTTTAGCTGGCGGAGAAGCCCAAAGGATCCGTTTAGCTTCTCAAATTGGCACCGGACTTAGTGGAGTTCTGTATATTTTAGACGAACCAACCATAGGCTTACATCCAAGAGACAACTCAAGACTAATCAAAACACTAAAGCACCTAAAAAGCCTCGGTAACAGCGTTTTGGTCGTCGAACACGATACAGAGACCATGCTTGAATCTGACTACATCGTTGACTTCGGCCCTGGTGCCGGTAAACACGGAGGAGGTATCGTTTCTCAGGGATCTCCTCAACAAATCCAAGATGATCCCAACTCAATTACTGGAAAATACTTAAGCGGCAAAAAACAAGTCGAAATCAACCACAGCAAAATCTCTTCTAAAGACGACATTCTCACTGGCAACATCTCACTCAAAGGCTGTACACTACACAACTTAAAAGACATTGATATTGATTTTCCCATGGGTAAACTCACATGTATCACTGGCCTTTCAGGGTCGGGAAAATCAAGCCTTATGCACGACACTCTCTACCATGCCCTAAAAGACAAAGTTGCCGGCAACTCACCCCAAAATCCCCAGCACTACAAATCATTAACCACTTCATCAGAGGTTAATCGAGTCAGTCTAATTGACCAAAGCCCAATTGGTAAAACCCCCAGATCCAACCCTGCCACATACACCAAAACTTTTGACCTTATTCGCAATCTGTTTGCCGGTACCAAAGAATCACACGCTAGAGGATACAAACCCGGTCGATTCAGCTTCAACGTCAAAGGTGGTCGTTGTGAAGCTTGCCAGGGTGAAGGTCAAGTCAAAATTGAAATGCAATTTTTACCCGATATATACGTAACTTGCGAGGTGTGTCATGGAGATAGATACAACTTCCCAACTCTTGAAGTAACCTACAAAAACAAAAACATATCAGAAGTCCTTCACCTAACAGTCGAAGAAGCCGTCGAATTCTTTCACAACCACTCCAGTATCAAGAAAAAAGTCCAAATGCTTCAAGATGTAGGTTTGGGCTATATAGAACTTGGACAACCTGCACCCACTCTTTCTGGTGGAGAAGCCCAAAGGATCAAACTTGCCAAAGAACTTGCAATCCAATCATTGGGGCACACTGTCTACCTACTCGATGAACCAACCACAGGTCTCCACTTTGAAGACATCCAAAAACTACTTCAAGTTCTTCATCAATTAGTTGCCAACAATAACACAGTTATCCTCATCGAACACAACCTAGACATCATCAAAAACGCCGACCATATTATTGACCTTGGGCCCGAGGGTGGAGAGTTTGGGGGCAAAGTCATAGCTACAGGCTCACCCAAAGAAATATCCAACCACCCCGACTCACACACTGGAAAGTTTCTTAAACAGATTCTCTAGACTTTCTCCGCATCAATCCTATATACACTATACTGTATACTCTATACATTCCTTAACTGGCGTCATGAAAAAAACTCTTACTTTTGTTGCTGTTATCATTTGTTTCTACTTGTATCACTGCCTTTCATCACCTGTCCAAGCTTCAGATCAGTTCTTAACTACTTTCCTCGCCACCTATAACGTTGATGACAACGGTAATACCACAGTTTCACAAAATGTTATTTTAGAAAATCGCTTTGCCAATATTTTTGCCACAGAGTATGCCCTCGAAGTAGGCTCGACCAGAATTTTTGATATTGTGGTAATTGATTCTCTGAGCCAACCCATTCCTTTCACCAAAACCCAGACCGACAACACTACCATTATCCGACTCAATTTTGACGAGCAAGTAGTCGGTAAAGGTCAAAAACACCAGTTCAAAATCACTTATCAAAACCCAGATATTTCCAGCAAAAATGGTCAAGTACTTGAAGTCAACATACCTAGAATAAGTAACCTTTCAGATATAGAAAACTACTCAGTTCAACTTTCACTTCCCAAAGACACCAAACAACCCGACCTTATCTCTCCAACCAACTACCAAACAGTCACCATAGATGACAAAAACTACATCAAGTTCGATAGAAAGGATTTGCTTGATAAAGGTATCACTGCTTTATTCGGCAACCAACAACTCTACGACCTTACCTTAAACTACCATCTTGAAAACCCAACTAGTGGCAACGGCATTACCCAAATAGCCCTACCTCCAGATACTGCATACCAAAAAGTCTACTACCATCACTTTGAACCCAAACCAAAAGAAGTTAAACAAGACACCGACGGTAATTGGTTAGCTACATATCTGCTCAAACCAAAGGAAAGAATCGACGTCATCATCAAAGCTCAGGCGCAAGTATATCTAAACCCCACAGTGCCTGTCTCGACAAACACACTCCAACTAGACGAATATCTTAAAGAACAAACCTACTGGCCAGTTTCTGACCCCAAGATCCAAAAACTCTCACAAGAACTTAACACACCAGAAAAGATCTATAATTACCTCGTCCAAAATTTTACCTACAACTACTCCAGACTAGACTCGACCAAGGCACAAAGACTAGGCGCTCTCCAAGCTCTTGAAACTCCAGACGATGTTATCTGCCAAGAGTTTACTGACACCTTCATAGCCTTGGCAAGAGCTGCCGGTATCCCTGCAAGAGAGATAAATGGCTATGCTTTTACCGAAAACGAAAAATTGCGCCCATTGAGCTTAATCCAAGACGTTCTCCACGCTTGGCCAGAGTACTACGATCAGTCAAAAGACTTATGGGTACCTGTTGACCCCACCTGGGGCAACACCACCGGTGGTATCGACTACTTCCATAGTTTTGACCTAAACCACATTGCCTTCGCAATCCATGCCCAAAGCTCAACCACACCATATCCAGCAGGCTACTACAAATTTGAAAACACCATAAGTAAAGATATATTAGTAGAGTTCGCTCAAGAATTTGTTTCAATTCAACCTTCATTTGAATATCAATTAAGTATCTTTCCTACCAATATCCTAGGTCTAAGCACCCAAGCCAAACTCAGTATTCTCAACAACAGCCCTCAAGCCTACTATGATCTTCCCTTAAACTTATCTACCAACAACTATCAACTAATCAGCCCTGCTGTCGAAACCATTGATACCATCCTTCCATTTACACAAAAAACAGTTAAGCTACAATTAAAGCCACTCAGACCTTTTCAAACCGCTCCTGGAGAATTAACCATTACCACTTTAGATCAAACATCAACCCATGAAATCACCAACTACAAAAACTACAACCAAAACCTCATCATCTTCATCACAATATTCTTGGCAACAACCTTCTTCATCTTTACCTTCTTCGCCGGGCGTCTATTGGTTCACCGATTCAAAAAAGCAAGTGCTCTACGTCGGAAAAGCCAAGAACCTTCGAAACAGAATTAACTCTTACACTAGAGTCACTCCTCAACAACCCAAAACATACAAACTGGTCACCTCTGCCCACAGCATCAACTACAAAGTTCTTGAATCAGAGTTCGTTGCCCTTTTGACCGAAGCAAGTTTAATCAAAGCCCACCAACCTCCCTACAACATCCTTCTAAAAGACGACAAAACCCCACTTTACATCATCATCACTCAAGAATCTTACCCAAGGGTAAAAACAGCCAGAAAAAAACAACTCTTTACCATCTATTCCAACCTCCCCAAATCAAATGTCTTTGGTCCTTTTTCATCAGCTAAAGACGTCAGAACCATTATTAAATCTGCCAGAAGGGTCTTCAAATTTTGCCAAGCGTCCCCCAAACAAAAAGGTAAACCTTGTTTCTACACTCACCTAAATCTTTGTTCTGGAGCCTGTATCCAAAAAATCAACACTCAGGATTACTCTCAAATGATCTCCCAACTTAAATTATTTTTGTCGGGTAAGAAAAAAACCCTAGCCAAGCAATTAACTCAGCAAATGAAGATCCACTCCCAAAACAAGCACTTTGAAAAAGCAGCCAATGTCCGAGACCAACTCCAATCCATCCAGCAACTCTACACCCAAAGAAGGTCTTTAATCCAAGATGACCCTCTTCCAACACTAGCTCAAGATACCAATCAAGATAAGCTAATTAAAACCAGTCACTTGCTCCACCAAATCGGAGTCGTTCCCGACAAATACCAACTCAAACGGATCGAAGCCTATGATATCAGTAATACATCAGGCCAAAACTCAACCGCCTCCATGGTAGTATTTATCGATGGTCAACCAGCTACCGATGAGTACAGACATTTCAAAATTAAGTACACCACAGGCCCCAACGACCCAGCAATGTTAAAAGAGGCCTTAACTAGAAGGCTCAATAACCCTCAATGGGATTACCCACAATTAATTGTTATCGACGGTGGAAAAGGTCAATTAAAGGCAGCCCTCTCCATAACCCAAAACAAAATCCCAACTGTTTCTATTGCCAAAAGACCCGACCGGCTCATGAGCTTTCAACAAAATAAATACTTATCCATCCCTCTAAAAGCAGGCCATCCAATTACCAATCTCATAGCCCATCTAAGAGATGAATCTCATCGTTTTGCCAAAAACTACCACAAATATCTCCGCCGCCAAAGCCTGACCTCTTCTTAGTACAATCTTTTTTTCCCAATCAATCCTTATTCTTCCTTAATACTATATACCTCATACTCTATACTCTATACTAATCCCATGAAAAGTCTGCTCAGAACCATTACTTTCAACCTCTTAGCACTTTGGGTTACCTCGAACTTTATTCCCATTTTCTCCCAAAATAACTTCAAAGCCCTACTCACCACAGCTCTAGTCCTGACTGCTTTCGAAGCACTAATTAAACCCGTTGTCGAAATTTTAGTTTTACCCCTCAACTTAATCTCATTCAAAGCTTTTTTTTGGGTACCTCAAACATTTGTTTTATATCTAACCACACTAGTTTTGCCCCAATTCAACATTACAGCTTTTTCACTACCCCAGTTTTCGTTTGGAATAATCCAAATCCCTACCATTCATTTTGGTGCATTTACCGGAATTCTCTTTTTAGGATTTCTTCTCAGTCTTTCCAAAAAGCTTCTCAAATGGCTACTAAAATAAACCTCTTTTCCATCTAACCCATTTTCTTGATATAATCACATACTCAACCTGCCTTACTTATTATTTCCAAACATATCTATATGAACCCACTTTTTATCTTACAAATCATTATCAGTATCGCTTTGATCTCTTCTATCTTGCTTCAATCCAGGGGCACAGGACTTGGCTCAGCCTGGGGAGGTCAAGGTAAAAGCTATCACTCCAAAAGAGGTGTAGAAAAAGTTCTCTTTAAAGCCACCATTGCTTTAGCAACTCTATTTATCTTTCTTTCCACACTTGCCCTAATCTAAACAATCTAATACAACTTGCTTGCTTTTGTTTCCGCCCGTTAACCACTGATATAATAACCTTTGATTACTCATAACCTTCAATCAAAATGCGCAGGTTTCGTTACTACTACTGGATGATCACTTCAATCGTAAAAAGATATGGTTTGGTCATTCTCTTTGCCGCCGTTGTTGGAGGTCTTTCATTCACCCAAGCTTCTAGAATCTACAAACTCCTTCCCAAACCCAAGCCAACTAACTATATTGGACAGGTAGGCCTTTACACTCTTACCAACCTTCCCAAAGACATTCAAGACCTGGTTAGTCAGGGTTTAACAGAACTCGATCACACAGGTACTCCTCAACCTGCCTTAGCTCTAAACTGGCAGGTTCTAGACGAAGGCAAAACCTACATTTTCACCTTAAAAGACAATCTATTTTGGCAAGACGGTACACCACTAACCAGCCACGATATCAACTATTCTTTCCAAGACGTCGAAATAGAAAGGCCCGACGACAAAGTCATCATCTTCAAACTCAAAGAAGCCTTTTCTCCTTTCCCAGGAGTCGTTAGCCAACCCATTTTTAAAAGATCCACCAAATCTTATGCTCAAGTCTACAGAGTCAATACCATTACTGGTACTTCAGAATATTCAATCACCAAACTCAAAAGATCCGGTAACTACATCCAAGAACTCACTATCGAATCAAAACAAGATAAAAAAATCTATCGCTTTTTCCCAACCGAATCTCAGGCTATCACCGCCTTCAAACTTGGCGAAGTCGATATCTTAGAAGACATCAATAACCTTCAAGACCTTCAAAACTGGAACAATTTAGATATCACCACCACTCAAAACAACTCCCGATATGTGGCCGTCTTTTTCAATACCACCAACCCAGATCTTTCCGACAAAAGCATCAGACAAGCCCTTACCTACGCTATCCAGGACAAACCCAACGACCAAAGTAGGGCTTTAAGTCCCATAAGTCCAGATTCTTGGGCCTACAACCCAAAAGTCAAACCCTACGAACAATCGCTTAGCTCTGCCAAAGAACTTCTTAGCAACATCAATACCGACATTGAAATCGAACTCACCACCACCATCAATTTTGTTGACCTAGCAGAATCCATCAAGTCATCTTGGGAAGAGCTTGGCTTCACCGTGAAAATCCGTGTTAGCAATGCCCCAGATACCCAAAACTTCCAAACACTCCTCATCGGCCAGCAAATCCCCAAAGATCCCGACCAATACTTACTTTGGCACTCAACTCAAAAAGCTACCAACATTACTGGTTATCAAAGCCCCAAAGTAGATAAACTTCTAGAAGATGGCCGAAAGGAACTCGATCAACAAAAAAGAAAAGTTATCTATCAAGATTTTCAGCGTTTTCTAGTTGAGGATACTCCAGCAGCTTTTCTTTATCACTTAAACAACACCACTGTCACCAGGAAATAATCTCTAGATGCATTTTTTTAAACAACTTATCGATGCCATTACTCAAATCACCCAGACTATCTCCCTCGCTTTAGTATTAAATCTTGCCCAATCTTCAACCGCCACTCCCACACCTACTCCCACTTCCAATGTTGCCTCACAATCCGCCACATTAGCCACCCCCAAAGTATCACCATCACCTAAACTGCCACCACAATTAGCTTCACCTAAAAACCAAACAGAAAACTACCAACTCGAACCAGACCCCGACGGTAAAGAAGGGTTTTTTATCATCAAATCAGCTCCAAGCGAAACCATGTCC
>CBDUQH010000049.1:0-8618 GCA_965369335.1 uncultured bacterium | reverse complement strand
CATTATGAGTATGCCAGGCAAGTTTAAAGACCATATTATGCCCGATAAAGTTCATATGCTGAATGTGAGCTTTATTATGCAAGAGTTCCGAAAAGAGTTTGGAGGTACGGGGGGTAATATTGCATATAGTTTGTCGTTGCTTGGAGTACCAACTTTTCTAATGGGTTCGGGGGGACATGACTTTGCTCCTTATAGAGAGAGATTAAATGCTTTTTCTGGAGTGGATGCTAGTGGAGTAAGGGAGTTTTCTGATTTGGCCACAGCTCAAGGGTTTGTGATGACTGACAAAGAAGACAACCAGATATGGGGATTTTATGATGGGGCAATGAGACGCGAATCTGAGTTATCTCTGGTTGGGGTAGTCAGGGAGGGAGACTACTTGGTGATTTCACCAAACAATCCGGCGGCTATGGTTCAGTATGTAAAAGAGGCTGTCAGTTCAAAAGTGCCTTATATGTTTGATCCAGCCTTTAATATTCCCCACTTTTCGCATGAAGATATGGTGATGTCGGTTGAGAATGCAGAAGTGTTGATTGGGAATGATTATGAAATTGAGTTGATACGAAGAAATTTGAGGTGGACTGAAGATGAGTTTTTTGCTGATAAGCGTGTAGTGGTGACCACCATGGGTTCGGAAGGATCATTGGTGAGAAAAGGCCCAAGAGAAATAAAGATACCGGTAGCTAAAATAAAAAGTGTGGTGGATCCTACCGGAGCTGGTGATGGGTACCGAGCTGGATTTGTTGCCGCTTACATAAGAGGTAAAGAGTTAGAGGTTTGTTCGAGAATTGGTTCAGTGAGTGCAGGTTACTGTGTTGAGAATTATGGGACTCAAAATCAAAGTTACACTTTGGATGAGTTTAAGGCAAGATATAAAGAAAGCTATGGGGAAGAGTTGTCACTGTGAAGACTTGGAAGCTTAAAAGCCCAAAAGCCCAAAAGACCGAATGAATAAGATTTTTTGTTTTGACTTTGAGGATTTAGATTGATAGATTGGGTTGTGTTAGAAAAATAGATGGAGTTTTTATGGCTAAAGCAAAGCTAGTTGATCATGATGTGGCTGACATGAAGTTGGCAGATAAGGGGAAACTTAGGATTGAGTGGGCGGGAAGGCAAATGCCTGTTTTGGCTCAGATTCAGGAAAGATTTAAGAGCGAGAAGACACTAAAAGGAGTGACTTTGGCGGCTTGTTTGCATGTGACTAGTGAGACGGCAAATCTGATGATTGCTTTGAAGGAGGGTGGAGCTAAAGTGGTATTGTGTGCTTCAAATCCATTGTCAACTCAAGATGATGTGGCGGCTAGTTTGGTAAGGGACTTTGGGATACCCACTTATGCGATTACTGGTGAAGATAACAAGAGTTACTACAAACATTTGAATCAGGCTTTGGATTACAAGCCCAATATCACTATGGATGATGGGTGTGACTTGGTGAGTTTGTTACATACCAAAAGGAAAGATCAGTTGAGTGAGGTTTATGGTTCTAGTGAGGAAACTACAACCGGAGTGATTAGATTGAGAGCGATGCAAAAAGACAAAGTGTTGAAGCTACCAGTGATTGCGGCCAATGATAGTGACACCAAACATTTGTTTGATAATCGATATGGAACTGGTCAATCAACTATTGATGGTATTTTGAGAGCTACCAACATCTTGTTGGCAGGTAAAACATTTGTGGTGATTGGATATGGTTATTGTTCCAGAGGAATTGCGATGAGAGCTGAGGGGATGGGGGCAAATGTGGTGGTGACTGAAGTTGATCCTGTTCGAGCCTTGGAGGCTGCTATGGATGGATACCGAGTTATGAAGATGAGAGATGCGGCGAAGATTGGAGATGTGTTTGTGACGGCAACTGGAGATAAGCACACTATTAGTGTGGATTACATTAAAAGAATGAAAGATGGAGCTATTATTGGAAACTCTGGACATTTTGATGTGGAGATCGATGTAGCTGGACTTGAAAAAGTGGCCAAAAAGAAGAGAAGAGTTAAGGAGTTTGTGGATGAGTATATTTTGGATGGAAAGAGGATCTATTTGTTGGGGGAGGGGAGACTTTTGAATCTAGCTGCGGCTGAGGGTCATCCAGCTGAAGTGATGGATATGAGTTTCGCTAACCAAGCTTTGGCAGCTGAGTATTTGTTTAAGAATAGAGGTAAGCTTAAAAACAGGGTTTATGTATTGCCCAAAAAATTGGACAAGATGGTGGCAAAACTTAAACTTAAGGCCATGGGGGCTGGTTTGGACAGGCTTTCTAGAGAACAGAAGAGATATCTTGGTTCTTGGCAAGAAGGGACGTAGAATTAAGAGATAAGTGGAATAACTGGTGTTTTTGGGTATAATTTGGGTATGTGTAAAGAGAGTCATCCAATTAGGGTACCCGATAGCCTTATTCGAACTACAAGGTTATTTCGTGAGATTTCGAGTAATCCAATCTATGGTCACGATAGAAATCGACCAGAGTGGAGCGGGTTTTAGTTTGTGCCAAAAAGGGGAGGGAAGTCTAAAGGTTTGAGTGGGCCAGTGCCAATAATTCATGAAACTTGGGTTAACGAAAAAGGCTTATTGTGGATGAGTCAAAATCTTGATAGTAAGGAAGTAAGGGCTTATATCGACCAACTTGAAGGCGATTTTTAGAGAAAGTGTTATCGGTCGAAGCGTTCAAACTGGATGTCGGTTTCGACAGGCGGTTTGAAGAAGAGTTTGTGGGCGTTACCGCCTCTTAGAAAGATTTCCATAAATCTGTTATCGCCGCCGGATGATCCAGGTGCAAAAGCCAAGTCACCAGCTTTTACCGAGAAGTTGCCGTGGGCGTAGATGGCAGTTCTAACGTTGCCTTGGATACTGATTCTGATTTTTTCGCCTGGTTCAAATTGGACTTGGTCTTGGCGGATGGTGGTTTTGATGTTGCCGTAACCATCGATAAGCAGAATTTTGTTTTGGGGGATTTCGGGGATATCTTCGGATGGGATGGTGTCGCCAAGAATGCCTTCTGCTTTACCTAAGATGTCGGCGAAGGCTTTGGGGTAAAAATCTCGGGATCTGAATTGAGAACCTTGATTTTGGGTATTAATTTTTCTTATTTCTTGGATGTGTGGTTTGATGAATGAGAAAGCGTATTGGGCGTTGACGGCGCCGATTTCAATGCCATTTTTTAGTTTGGCGTAGACAAATTCCTCACCAGCGTTATTGTTTCTTTTTTGGTTGTCGTCTTTTCTGGGAGCGGTGTTTGAGAAGATAGCCATGTTTTCAGGGGCGTCGTTTAGAGCTAGTTGTGCAATAACAAAGCCTGTGGCTAGAGTGGAGAAAGCTGGAACAGAGGTTGGAAGGATGTCTGAATGGGGGAGTAGGTGTTTTAATCTCTGGATGACCTCGGCAAAAGCCAAGTCTCCGGTGCCGTAGTCGGCTATTAAGTGAACAAAATGTTTTTGATTCATAGAGGGTTATTTTAACACACGTGAGCTTGAGATGACATTTGGTGTGATTGTTCACAATTATCGGGGTTTTTGGTATGCTGGTATGGTATGATAGGTGTGTATTAAATAAGCAAAAGGAAGTAGTTATCACGGCAGTGTCCGTGATTTTTTAAAATGAAACTACCCTCCAGTCTAAGAAACTTGATAGAACAGTTTGAAAAGATGCCTGGTATTGGACCCAAAACGGCACAGAGGTTGGCGTTTTATATGTTGCATGTACCAGAACATGAGTTGGAGAAGATTGGAAATGCTTTTGTAAATCTCAAAAAAGGAACGGTTTTGTGTAGTGTGTGTCATAACGTGAGTGAGTCAGAAGAGTGTTTGGTGTGTGAGGATGGAAGTAGAGATAGGGGGTTGTTGTGTGTGGTGGAGCAGCCGTTGGATTTGATTGCTTTGGAAAGAAGCAACACCTTTAAAGGCCTATATCATGTATTACATGGTGCAATATCACCTCTGAACAATATCGGTCCTGAGCAAATATTTTTGTATGATTTGAAAGACCGTATAAGTGATGGTAAAATTCATGAGCTAATTTTAGCCACCAACTCGACGATGGAGGGGGAGGCTACTGCCATGTTTATTAAGAAAATGATTGACGATATGAAATTAGAGAATGTTAAAGTTAGTCGGATTGGATTAGGTCTGCCTGTGGGGGCCGATATTGAGTATGCCGATGAGACTACTTTGTCCCGAGCGTTGATGGGAAGAGGGGAGTATTAGGTGACTGAAAGATCTGTTCAAAAAAGTGATTTGTACCCTATTGCTGGAGAAGTAAGTCAAGATGTGGGGACTTACTATTCTTGGTTACACTCTTTGGAGAATGGGGCTGATCCGCTTTCTGGTGATCAAAGTGTTCTGGGGAAACGTTGGGCTGAACGGACAACTGCGGATAGGATGACTGATAATGCATGGGATAGATATTACTGTGAGAATGCAAATGATCCCCAGCTTTTTGAAGAGTTTGGTCATGTTTCAGATAGGTTTAATTATGTTATTCGCGAGCTTGAGAAAAGACGTGTGGAAACGGTAGTAGATGCTGCATGTGGAATTGGAAGGCATACTAAAGTTTTATTGGATCATGGGTTTCAAGTGAGAGCTTTTGATCTGTCAGCAGAGGCAATTTCAATAGCCTTGCAGGCTAATCCAGAGTTTTACAAAGCGATCGCTGAAGGTCGATTAACAATAGAACAGTTTGACATGTGTGAGCCCTGGCCAGAGAGTTTTAGAGAAGTTGATGCAGTTTTGGGTATGCAAGCTATATACCACTGTACACGATCCGAATTGGTTAATTTGTTAAGACATTTACGAGAACATGTATTAAAACCTGGGGGAGTATTGGCCTTTTCGGCAAGTAAGAGGAAAGAAAGAGCTTTGTTGGGAGATCACCCTTCAGAAAATGGTGGGGATTTCATTGTATTGGAAGACGGTACACATATACCTTTAAAAGGTAGAGAAAAAGGTCTACCTCACTATTATCTTTCCTGGGGAGAAATACCCATTTTGTTAAGGGATGAGGTTGGATTCGAAGACATCTCTGTTTATGATTGGAATGGAGCAGGTTATTTCTTTATTTATGGCTTTAACACTAAGGAAGAATGAAAGTATACTTTAATGCTTCACCAAGATTCAAAAGGGCCTTCCCTGATGTTGTAAATCAAATATTTGATCTTGTTGAAAACTTGGGTTGTTCTCACACTTCTGATTTTATATCTACCGTTGATGTTGAAGATTTTTACAACAAAACAGATGATGAAATGGTCACTTATTATAAAGAAACAACTGGAGCTTTAAAGGTTGCTGACGTAGTGATTTTGGAAATGGGTATACCTAGCCTTGCTTTGGGCTATTTAGCAAATTTAGCAATGAGTTTGGGGAAACCTGTTATTGCTTTGTACGAAAAAGGTAATGACCCCTTTTTTCTTCAGGGTGTTGAGGATGAAAAACTTCAAACTGTAGAATATTCTCGTGCTAATTTGAAAGATGTTTTGAAGTCAGCCTTGGACTATGCCAGTGACCAGCAAGACACCCGATTTAATTTCTTTATTTCACCAAAGATCTCGAACTATTTAAACTGGGTGAGTAAAACAAAGAGAATCCCTAGAGCTGTTTATCTAAGAAGGCTAATTGAGAAATCAATGAATGAGTATGAAGAGGAGTATACGAGTTGATATGAAAGTATTTTTTGATGCCTCACTAGCTGGATGTGCCGAATTTGGACCAAACTACCAAAAGATTTATGATGCTATGGTTAAATCGGGTATGGAGGTTGTGTCTGCACCTGTGATAGAGAGGTCATTGAAAGAATTTGTGGGTATGAGTGCTGAAGAAGCAAATCAATTTTATGCAGATGTGGTGAAGTGGATTAAAAAGGCAGATGTGTGTGTGTATGAAGTTTCATATCCAAGTACCAGTGTTGGGCATGAGTTAACGATGGCATTGCAGATGGGAACACCTGTGGTGGCTTTGCATGTAAAAGGTACTCAACCAAATCGGATAATGGAGGGGATTCATGATGAGAAGTTTCAGTTATTGGAGTACAAACCTGAAGGTGTGGCAAAGTTGGTGAAAGATGCAGTCGAGTATGCAGGTGAACAAATGGATACGCGGTTTAATTTCTTTATATCTCCTCGGATAGGGAACTTTTTGGATTGGATTGCCAAAGAGAAGAAGGTTCCAAGAGCTGTATTTTTAAGACAGCTCATAGAGAGGGATATGAAGGAACAAGAGGATTATAAAGGTTGATTTGTGGGGTTAATAGTTAGTATTTGAGGTGACCCCTTTGGGGTCTTTTTTGTATATGAAGGTGTTTTTTAATGCTTCAGTTACTGGTAGAAAAGAATTTGAGAAGGAGTATCGAGCAATAGATGCTGTTTTGAGAGGGCTTCCTTATGAATTGATAGCATCACCGACATTTACCGCGACTGCAGAAGATGTAAAAAGAGAGACTACTCGGGAATCGACTGCTTATTTTAAGAAGCTTGTAGGTTGGATAAAAAGTTCTGACATAAACATATTTGAGGTTTCTTACCCGAGTTTGGGTATTGGTCATGAAGTGGCTATGTCTTTGGATCTTGGTAAACCTACTATTGTTCTCTACTTGAAAGGTAAAGAGCCCTTTGTTTTTATGGCGAGAGAGACAGAAGCTGAAAGGTTGCAAGTTGTTAGTTATGACTTGTTCTCCTTAAAAAAGGATTTAAGTAGCTCGATTCGTTTGGCTTGTGATCAACTTGAAACAAGGTTTACTTTAATTCTTAATAGCGATGTGAGAAAGCGTTTGGACAATGTGGCCTCGAAAGGTTTGTCTAGGTCTGAGTACATTCGTGAATTGATAAGAAAAGATATGGAGGGGAAGTGAAGGTGTATTTTCATGCGTCGCTGGGTCAAAAGGATAAGTATGGGAAGTATTATTTGCGAATCAATAAAGGTTTGGAACAGTTGGGGTACAAAGTGGATGCAGTCCATGCTCTTGAACATGATTTGCTTGAGATTAAAAAAAGAGATAGCGGTCCTGAAATTAACGAAGATTACTTGAGTTTGATGAGTCGATTGAAGTGGGCGGATTTGGTGGTGTGTGAAGTTTCTTACCCATCAAGTGCTGTGGTTGGTCATGTATTGACCAGAGCTTTGGAAATGGCCAAACCTGTTTTGGGAATGTATCATGCTTCAACAACTGGAGCATTGCTGTTGGGATTGGAGCTGGAGAGGTTTAGGTTGGTTGAGTATGACGATTATAATCTTGAAAAGGTTTTGGAAGCCGAGATTAGGGAGTTGACGGGTATGCCAGATAAAAGATTTACAATGTTGTTAGACGACAAGTTGGTGAACCATTTGGATGGTGTGGCAGATGGAGGCAAATCCAGATCAGAGTATATTCGTGAATTGATAAGAGAAGATATGAAGAAGGGTGATGTTTGATTCATATTGGATATGAATTGCATGTAGCGAGTTTGTGGCTTAAAGTTAGGTAATGCTTGGGGAAACACAAATATTTGGGGAAGCTTGGTCTAAACAATAAGAGCTCTAACAGTTTGTGTAGCACTTTTACAACTCAACTCAACTTTTCATAGGTCGAGAAAGGACTAGAAGAAAGTGAAAAAGTTACTAGTGATCTTGGTTTTGGGATTGTTGGTATTGTCGATGGTGCCTGGAAAAGAAAGTGTTGCTGGCTCACGATATGGTACTGGCAATTGTGATGACTATGGAAGTGGACTGTGGTTGTTTGAACATGCTGATTATCGAGGAAGAGTTTACTACGTGCCAACCTGGGGTTTTGTCACCTGGTTGGGCAGTTTCAATGATTTGGCTTCCTCTGCGTGTGTTAACTCGTCACAGCAATACTGGATTTGTGAGCATGCCAATTTTTGGGGTGATTGTTCTCGATTAACTCAGGACACACCCTACCTTGGTGGATCTTGGGCTGTAGGTAATGATCGGGCTTCTTCAGTAGCTCGAATCAGTAGATATGTTGACCGAATTATGCCTCGTTAAATGAAAAAGCTTTGAGTTGAGTTTTTGACAAGAAAGTTGCCTTTTTGGGTCATTTCCCCTGATGGACTTTCCCAACTTTCTTGTTATTAATGTTAAGGAAGATATGAATAGACTTAAAAAGAATGTGAATCTAGTCAAAGTTGGAATTTTGACGTTATGCGTCAGTTATTTGTTGGAAATGGTGGTTTTTAGAGTTAGTACTTTGAATATGCTGTTTGCTAGACAAATGGTAGAGGTTTTTACACCAAGTTTTGTTTTGTTGGGGAGTGGACTGTTTGTTGTGGGTTGGTGGCTAGGTCGAAAAAAAGGTACTGATTGGAGGTTGTTGCTATTTGGAGGGTTACTGATGTTGGGAGAAGTGGGTAAGTCTGTAGATGTGTATTGGAGATGGGTTGGGGGGAGTAGAAATGGTTAGTTGGAAACAAATAGTCGAAGAAAGTTGGCTTGTTTGGATAGGGGTCTGGTGGTTATCGTTTGATGAAGTAATTTGGGCTGCGGCCGAGATATTTGAATCTCAGATAGGGGTGTTTATGGATTACTATTTGATGATTAGTGGCTGGGTGGTAGTGTTAGCTGGGTTTTTGATTGGAGTAGGACTAGTGATGAATAAGGTTCAAAAAGGCTGGTTTCCTGGGGTTGCTGGATTAATTTTAATAC
>CBDUQH010000048.1:0-8748 GCA_965369335.1 uncultured bacterium | reverse complement strand
GCCTAAAATTGAAGAGGCAAAGACAGCGATGGTGATGATCCCAGCTGCAGAAAGAATGCTGTTGTGTTGCCTCTCGAGTAGTTTTTGGCTGTTTTTGAAGATGTTTTTGACCATAGGGAGTGTTTGGGAATAGGAATTATTGTAATTGGAGGGTGGGATTATCTGGGTTTAATTGTACTGCCTTGAGAAAGGTTTTGAAAGCGAGATTGTGTCTTGTGTTTGATTTGACCTAGTTGGTACAATTGCGGCTAATGGAAGATAAATCAAAGTATTCTAGAGTTTTGTTGAAAATTGGTGGTGAGTCACTTTTAGGAGATCGAGAGTATGGGATCTCATATGAGGCGGCTTTGAACGTGGCGGCTCAACTTAAGGAAATTCACGAGATGGGTGTAGGAGCTGCTGTGGTAATTGGAGGTGGTAATATTTTTAGAGGTTTATCTGCAAGCAAAAGCGGGTTTGAGCGAACTACGGCCGATTACATGGGAATGCTGGCAACGGTGATCAATGGTTTGGCGTTGCAAACAGCTTTGGAAGAAATTGGAGTTTACACTCGAGTACAATCTGCTTTAGATATGCCTAAAGTGTGTGAGCCTTTTATCAGGAGAAAAGCAATTAGACATATGGAGAAAGGTCGAATTGTGATCTTGGTGGCGGGGACGGGAAGCCCTTATGTGACAACTGACTCTGGTGCTGCACTCAAGGCCCTTGAGTTGAATTGTGACATCTTGATGAAAGCTACCAAAGTTGATGGGGTTTATGATAAAGATCCAATGAAGTTTGATGACGCGAAAAGATTTCCAAGCATGACTTACCTTGATGCCATTAAGAGCGAAGAGGTTCAAGTGATGGATACCTCGGCCATATCTTTGTGTATGGACAACAATATGCCAATTATGGTTTTTGACCTGTTTAAAGAGGGGAACTTGAGGAAAGCGATCGTTGGCGAAGATATTGGAACTTTGGTTGGGCCAGGAAAATAAAGTTAGATTCCTAGATATGTTCTTGGATTGACTGCACGACCGTTATCGTAGATCTCGAAGTGGAGATGAGGGCCAGTAGTGTATCCAGTCATACCGACTTCACCAATTTTTTCACCAGCGTCAACTGTTTGACCAACCTCGACACTAAAGTCTTTTAAGTGGGCGTAGACTGAGGTCAAACCATTGCCGTGATCGAGAATGATGTATCGACCCAAGCCAAGAGTACCGTTTTCGATGTAGTGGACTCTACCAGCTGTGAAAGCCCTGACTTCGTCACCAACGTAGGAGTTGAGGTCATAACCTGGATGGCCAGATTTGAAGTAAGTACTGATGTATCTGAGACGCTCGACAGGAAGCTCGTATTGGCGAGTTTGGGTGGTGATAGGAGGATTATCTGGTGAAACAGCTAGTTGGGAGGCTTCAATAGAAAGCTCTGGCTCGAGAGTAGGTTGAGATTGTCCATTGAGGAGGGGAATAACCATCATGGCGACGGCAATGTTGGCACCAAAGATCTTTCTGATGTCTCTAGTTTCAAAGATTTTCCTCAGAAGTTTACTCACCTTGTTTGATTTGTAAGGACGAGGAAGCTTGTAATAAGGCAAGTTGAGAGTATTGACTTGGATATGCAAAAAATAATTGCAAAAGATATCAAGAATAGTTTCTCGTATCATATGTCGGCTTAATTAGGCCGTTTACTTTTGTCAAATCTGAAGTTGATACATGTGTCTTATCTTAGTTACCTAGACTAGATTTGACCATGTTTGAGCTTTTAAGCTCAATCCTAAAGATTTGATTTTGAGCAGTTATTTGCCCTAGGTTTTGGGCAAAAAAAATCTTTCCGAATTTGGAAAGAATTTCACGAATTGTAGCATTTAGTGGTGGAAATGTCAATATTATGGGATGTTAGATGCTGAAAACTGATGAGCGGCTTGATTTGGGTGGTGGATGAATACTATATTGGTAAGCGGATACGATTAAATTTTTGGAGGAAATATGGCAAATGTAGCTATCAATGGGTTTGGCAGAATTGGCCGGACTGCGTTTAGAGTGTGGTTATCCAGAAAAGACTTACACGATGAAGTGAATGTGTGTGCGATTAATACGTCTGGTTCTATGAACACAGAAGGGTGGGCACATCTGGTAAGGTATGATAGTAATTATGGGAGACTTGACGAGAAGGTGGAGGTAGAGGAAGTAAAAGGTCCTAAAGAAGCTACTGATGAAGACCCTTTGATTGGATATATTAAGGTTTTTGGCAAGAAGATTCCAGTGTTTGCACAAAGGGACCCTGAAAAACTACCCTGGGGAGAGCATGGAGTTGACGTGGTTATCGAGTCAACTGGAGTGTTTGTGGACGAGGAAGGTGCGAGTAAACATTTGAAAGCAGGGGCAAAACGAGTGTTAATTTCGGCGCCTAGCAAAGGTGGCAATATTGGCACTCATGTGTTGGGAGTAAACAGTTACTCTGGTGAGAACCCTATTGCAGATAATGCCTCGTGTACAACTAATTGTATCTCCCCTGTTGTGGCTGTGATTCATGAGGCTTTTGGGGTAAAAAAAGCTGCTTTGACGACAGTACATAGTTATACAGATGATCAAAATTTACAAGACGGTTCTCATAAAGACATGAGAAGAGCCAGAGCAGCAGCTTTGAATATTGTGCCGACTTCCACAGGAGCGGCGATTGCTACAACGAGAGTGATCCCAGAGTTAGAAGGAGTGTTTGATGGTGCGGCTATAAGAGTACCAACTCCAACAGGCTCAATTTCTGATATTACTTTTTTGCTAAGCAAAGAAGTGAGTGTGGATGAGGTGAACAATGCCTTGATAGAGGCTTCAAAAAGTGATCGGTACAAAGGGATTTTGGCTGTGACTGAAGATCCGGTGGTGTCGAGCGATATTAAAGGCAGAAGTGAGTCATCGATTGTAGATTTGTCTTTAACTCAAGTGATTGCTGGGGATTTGGTAAAAGTTATGGCTTGGTATGACAATGAGTGGGGGTATTGTAACCGGCTAATGGAGCAGTCTGGAGCTGTGGGGAATCATAACTAGAATTGATGTTTAAATAGAACTTTGAAGCTAGGCATTGCTTAGCTTCTTTGTTTTTTGGCTTTGTTTTCAATCCATTCACTGGCTGAAAAAACTTTGCTGAGACCAGGTAGTTTTTGTGTAATGAGAAGCAGATTGAGAGCAGTTTCTCTTAACTTCAATAAATTGAGGTGGCCCAGATTTAAATTGAAAGATTTTAGATATCGTAAAGGTTTCTGAAAATTTGAGGCCTGGGCGGGAATCGAACCCGCGAGTAAGAGTTTTGCAGACTCCTGCCTTCCCACTTGGCTACCAGGCCCTAACTAGACTGTACGGAGAGATTATATCAGAGATTTTGACGGATAGATTGTGATTTAGTCTGGAGTTTGATAAGATTTCCTCAAGTTAGAGAGGATTATGTTGAAAAAACTGGTTTTGATTGGTTTAGTTTCAATTATGTTGTCGGGATGTTCTTTGTTGCCTGGTGGAAGAAAAAAACAAGGAGCTTTGCAAGTGACTAGTAATAGCGCTTTTAGTTTGTACTTAGACGATAATTTTTTAGGACAAGTGCCTTTTTTTGACGAAAGAATTGCTGTGGGAGAGTACACACTGAGGTTGGTGCCTAGCGGTGGAGATGAAACTGAGGGGATATGGCAGACAAAGATAAGGATTGGGGAGAGGTCTTTATCGGTGGTTCACTACGAAAGTGCAGAGGATCCAGCATATGCTACGAGCGAAGTGCTTGAGTTAGAGCCATTATCGAATAAAGAAGCGATTGAGCTTACAATTTCTAGTTTGCCGGATAATGTGGTGGTTAAGTTGGATGGAGAATTAAAGGGATTTTCTCCAATTGTTTTTGATGCTGTGAGTGTGGGAGATCATGTAGTCTCCCTCGAGGCACCTGGATACAAACCAAAAACTATTAATGTAAAAACTAATGCTGGACATCGGCTGAGAGTGAGTGCAAGTTTGGCACGGGACCCCGAGTTGGAGTTGGCTCCCCCACCAATTGAAAATGACCCTAATTCTAGTGAGAGTGGTGGGCTGTCTCTTGAAGATAATGGTGCAGTTGAAAGTGAGGTTAGTAGTGAAAATGAAGGCCCCAAAGCCGGTGATGTAGTTGATGGAGTGACACTGGGATCAAGCTCAGCCGGTGGAGTGGAGAAGCCTTATGTGCAGATTTTGGAAACTGGTGTTGGGTGGCTAAGAGTCCGGTCGGAACCTGCAGGTTTGGGGCAAAATGAAGTGGCCAAAGTACAAGTTGGAAATTTTTATGGCTATGTAAGTACATCTGATAATGAGGAGTGGACAGAGATTGAGTATCTAGCTGGAAAGACTGGATGGGTGAGTGCGCAGTATGTGAGTGTGGTGGAGTAGACTGGTGAAATGACTAACTGACTTTTACACTTGTAATGATTAGGTTAATAATTTTTGGCAAAGATAGAGTATTTGAGGTGTGGAGACTAGTTAGCTACTGAGCCAGTAGATAATGGTGAAAGTGGTGAGACCGTAGAGGAGGATGGCAGCGATGAGTGGCTGGTCGGATAACAATACTCTTTCTGGACTTTCACCTCGATTTTGTTCGTAGACGAGTTGAAGGTAGCGCATGACTCCGTAGATGACTAAAGGTACAGTAATCATCATTAGTTTTTCGTAGTTAAAGGTTTTGGGGAAGATAGTGTAGAGGCTCAAGAGTAGTCCTTGAGGCTTGACTGGAGAGTAGTTGAAGCTAAAAATGGCATAAGAGAGCCAGGTGGCGTTGGCAAACATACCAGTGTAGATGTCGAGCAATCTGGTGGTGTAGCGTGATAAAGTGGCTCGATGGCCCTCTAGACCTCCTTCAGAACCCTTGAGAAGAGTGCGTTCACTTTGGCGTTTACCAACTGCGAGGAAGAGAGCAAGAGAAATGACTGTAAGAAGAAACCAGACACTCATGTGGAGGTTGACGACTAAGGCTCCGGCATAGACGCGAAGAACAAAGCCTGTGGCGATGGAAAAAACGTCTAGAATGGGGATTTTTTTGAACCAAATGGTGTAGCAAAAATGGAGTAAAGTGTAGCCTAGAACAATAAGGAAGAAAAAGTGGCGAAAGTTCCAAGCCCAAAAGAGTCCGAGCAAGAAACTACTAATGGAGATAAAAGCTGCTAATGAGATGGGTAAATCTCCGGCGGGAATTGGCCTTTTCTTTTTGAAAGGGTGTCTTTTGTCTTGAGGGGCGTCGATGATATCGTTGAAAAGGTATACACTTGAAGTGATGATGGTGAAAATGATGGTGGCGATGGTGACATTTAGGAAGTAGTTGCTTTCAAACAAAAACCCGGAGTAAAAAAGAGCAGCGTAGAGACTCAGGTTTTTAAACCACTGTCTAGGTCTGGTGGTTTTGAGTATGGCAAAGAGGAGATGGGCTGTTTTATTTTTTCTTGGCATTTTTGTGAAGGGTTTTTGATATGGAACTTAACCAGAGTATAAGGCCTCCGGTAGTTAAAGCTATAGTTATGATTGTAAAAAGTTTTTGGGTACTATTCAATTTTAAAGCCAGAACACCTAAAGCGAAGGTAGTAAGCCAGTAAAACAGGGCTATTTGGGGTTTGCTCCAGTTGGCGTCTAAGAGCCGGTGGTGGAGGTGTCCCCTGTCGCCCCAGACTGGAGATTTTCCTTGAGAAAGTCGTCTTAGAATGATGTATATGGCATCCATAGTGGGGATACCAATGATTAAAATCATGGCAGCTAGTTTGGCTCCAGAGAGGATAGCCAGTACAGCGAGTAAAAAACCAGCCAGACTGCCACCTCCGTATCCTGGCATAATTTTTTGAGGGTAGAAATTGAAAATGGTAAAGCCAGCGTAGGCTCCGGCGGTGATGGCGGCTAGTTGAATGACCTGCCATTGAGTAATATCGTCGACGAAACGAAAAGACAAGAGCCCAATAAATACGGCTGCGATAGCTACAAAACCAGACATTTGTCCATCTAGACCTTTGGACCAGTTAACGATATTGGCCATCCAAAGAATCCAAAGCAAGGCAAAGATATCTGCTAAGACCCAAATAGTTCTAGTTTTGCCTAAGAAGTCAAAGGCTATTTGAGGTTGGTTAAAGGGAATGATGCTACCAGGTGGCCCGAATGGATTGGTGACATAGGCAATACCAATACCGGCAGCGACCACAAATAAACCAGCGATGATGGTAGTGATGATTCTGATGTAAGGGCTTAAATTGTGAATGTCGTCTAAAGTTCCAACGATTGTTAAGAAAAGTGAGCCAAAGAGGATGCCTAAAAAGTGTTTGTCTAAACCTAAGAAAAATGAGCCGGCGATAAGGATGCTGAGGAAGACAGGTATTCCCCCACCTCTAGGGACAGGGTGCTGGTGAGTGACTTTGGCGTGTTTGTTTTTTTGGGGATCATCTAGCCAACCCTGATGTGTGTAGAGTTTGATAACTAAGGGAGTGGTTAAGACACTAATAAATAAAGCTGCTAGAGCCGGACTTAGGAAAAGCTGAAATATTTGTGTCATGTTAAGTGACGATTAAGATGATATGTAAGAGAGCAATCATAAAAAGAAAGGTAACCATGGTGGCAGTGACAGACATAATGCGGGAAAACATTTTGTCATTGGTGTAGTTGATTTTTGCTAGCCAAATGTGAGTAATAAGGAAAGTGAGGCTAAGGATAGGTAACATTAAGAGGAATTGTTTGTTGGTTAGTTGTTGTTCTCCTCTGGCTACGCTAAAAAAAAGTGGGGCTTGGGGAGGAAGAGAAGAATAGTAGTAGGCAAGGAGACTTATGGCTGCGAGAGTGAAAAGAAAAGCAAACAAAAAGCCGCGTTTGATAATGGTATCTTTGAGAAATGATTTGGAAGAAATGTAGTTTGTTTTTTTCACCAGATTTATTATATCAGCGATTGGAGATGGAATCAGACAGGTTATTGGAGTGCGGCTGATGGCGGAAGTTTAAAATCAATCCTCTTGTAAATGAGGGCGTGGCTATTTTTATTGTAGGAATCTGATTTGCCTGGATCGCCTACTTTTTCAATGAGGGCATATTTTTTGGCCAATATGCTTTGGAGTTGGTCAAATCGCCTGGATTCAGTTTCCATAACGACTATGATTGGAGGGAGTTGGTCGTCGATGGCTTGGACCGTTTGTTGGTAATAATTTAGGTCTTCGACGTGGAATGAGACTACTAGTTTTTCGATTGGGAGTCTGTCGGCTAAGACATAGACCCCTGATTCAGTGCCCCAAATATAGATACGATCCTGAGGGTTGGTTAGTTGATTGATCTTTTGAGCGAGGAGGTAGTTTCTAGGCATTCTCCAATCGAGTCGTCGATAGTATTCTTGGCGATCTATTTGGCCTGAAATGTATTGAGAGAAGTTGGCGTAATAAGATTTGATACTCCAGAATTTAAAGTCGAAACGAATGAAGGCGAGAATAAGGAGGAAGTAAAAGGAAAGAAGGGTGATGTTGTTGATTTTTTTCTGGGACGAAAAGAATACAAGTATAGAGAGGCAAAGTGGAGGAACAACTTGAATTAAGTAGTGGGGATATGGTCTGGCTGAGAGGAGAGCTGCAAAAAGCGAGAAGACCAACCATAAACTTAAGAAGGCTGTTTTGGGAGTGAGTTTGTTTTTTAGTAGATAGAGGATGAAAGTGATAATGAGAAGAAGTATTAGTCTGGAGTGGAGGCTGCCAAAACCGATTGTTTGGAGAATTAATTCTTTGCCTTGCCAAGCAGAGACGTATCCAGAACTGCCCGCGGCGTTGAAAAGAAGGTTTTGTGGAGGTACACCCAAGAAGTACCAAATTGCTAAAGTGATAGAGATGGGGATAAAAACGCCTATTCCAAAGAGCCACATTTGGGTGTCTTTGATAATTTTGAGTGGCAAGTGGAAGTTGAATTTTTTGGTATAGATGTAAAAGAAAAATCCGAGAGCGATTATGTCAAAAAGGACATGGATTTTGAATAAAAAAGAAAATCCGATTGATAGTCCGGCTAAAAAATGGAAAAGGGTTTTTTTAGTGATGGAGGTGGGTTTGGTGGAGGAGGAGTAAGTCAAAAACCAAAGTGAAAGCATGGTGGGGGTGATGAAAAAAATTTCAGCATTGGCGATAGTGCCTTCGATTATTGGGGTTGAGGTGAGGAAAAGAAAAAGGAAGGTGATGAATTCAGGCAAATATTGCTTTTGGGTGAATCTTTGGGCGAGTTGATAAAAGATGATGGTGCCGATTGAGTGCCAAAAAATGAGGAGGAGACGAAACCCAAAAACTCCTTTGACCAAGGCTGCCAGAATGTAAATTAATGGAGGTTTGTTGGGGTAGTCAGTTATATCTTGATAGAGGATTAAACCTTTTCTCATCCCTTGCCCAATGGCCAGATAGATGTTCTCGTCACCATACCATAATGGTTCAAATAAAGTAGGCAAGCGAAGAAGAAGATTGATGAGTAAAAAGATGAGGATGAGTTCGTGCTTGTTTAGCCAAGAGTTTAGTTTCTTGAAGTGTTTGGTCATGAAATTAAAGGCTTTTTATTTATCTTGGGCTATTGGAGTGAAGTTGTCAATTAACGTAGAGGTGATATACAAGAATGAGCCTTAGTCAGGAGAAACTTTTTCTGTAACTCGGTACTCGATGTAGCGACCGAGCATGAGTCGGGTGTGGGCGTCGATTCCAGGGAGAGCGGCAAAGAAGAATCCGACGATGGGTAGCAGTAGAAATTCAAAGGGTTGGAAAATTCTAGCCAAAAT
>CBDUQH010000047.1:0-8760 GCA_965369335.1 uncultured bacterium | reverse complement strand
TCACCAACCTTATAAAGCAAACCAGGGGTGACTACTATTCTCATCTAGAAATCCAAAAACTAACCACCAAAGCCAAAGAAGTTGTTAATCAAATGTTTACCCATAAGCTTAATACTGAATCAATTACCCAGCTTAGCCACCTTATCGACCACATCGCGTCAAAAAAATACTAACATGGAAAGGTGGTGATAATAATGAGTAAACTTATCCAAGAAATTCTAACCAACAAATCAGTTAGAAGCCCTAAAAAACTAAAAGCGACAGCCATCAAAAAAGCAGATGCTTTTGATCCCTGGGGTGTAGAATAAACAAACACAGTCTAGTAGCCTCAAGTGCCAATTGAGGCTACTAGACATCCACCTAAAAAATGAATCAGCAAACTAGCATTGACTCGATACAACAAAAAATTACTTGCTCCATTTTGCGAGTATTTTTAGTTGTATCAACTATCGCCACGCTCATCTCCTACTATGATTATTATCTCGACAAAAACCACTACGAAGGCCTCTCTCCCTTTACCCTTTTAATAGTAACCCTCATTATCCTCTTCCTCAGTAGATTAGCCTGCACCAAATACTACAAATATTCTTCAACAGTTTTGGTAATAGTTCTCATGGCAGTCTCTGCCAAAATCCAACTCACATTCGGAGTTAGGGTTGCACCAAGTCAAATAATTTATGCCTGGATCATCATCGTCACAGCACTAACCATTAGCTTAAGATACTCCATCGCATTAGCCATCATTATCGCCACTTTCAACATCTCTATCACTTATTTGCAACTAAACAACACTCTCCCTTTCGACAACACTTGGACTCAAACAGCTCCCACAATTCCCGATGGGATCATCAATGCTAGCCTACTTCTTGCAACTGTTTACACTTCTTGGCTTTACAAAAAACAAATTATTAACTACCTATCTTTAGCGATTGAAGCCAAAAAAAAAGCAGAAACCCTTTCTCTATCTCTCCAACAGGAAAAAGACTCACTTGAACAAAAAGTCACTCAAAAAACCAAACAACTCCAAACAGCCCACTATCAAAAAATTCAAAACCTCAACAAGCTAGCCGATATTGGGAGACTCACCACTGGTATCATGCATGATATTAGCACTCCACTTACCACCATCTCACTCATCCTAGAAGACACTCATCCCAACAAAAAAAACATCAGCTACTCTCAGCAATCAATTCAAAAAGTCCTCAACAATCTGCAAGTTATGGAAAGCTACATCCGAGACACTCTCAGTTATGCTACCAAAGACCAAACCCATACCAAATTCACCATCAACAAAGAAATCGAAACTGCCATCAAATTACTCAAACCACAAGCCAACTACAAAAACATCCGCCTCATATTTAAACCACAAAAAAACTTCACTTTAACTGGTGATCCAAACCGATTCATTCAAATTATCACTAATTTAGTCAGCAATGCTATCGAATCATACTCAGACACCAACCAACCAAACCTCGTCACTATCACCACCCAACAAATCAAAACTCAACTACAAATCACTGTTAAAGACAAGGGCAAAGGCATATCAAAGATCAACATTAAAAAAATCTTCGTGCCATTCTACTCAGGTTCCAACGGCCCCAACAACCACGGAATTGGACTCACTCTAACCAAGGACATTATTGAACAAAACTTCAACGGTCAAATCTCACTCAACAGCCAAAAAGGTAAAGGTTCAGAATTTATTGTCAACATCCCTCTCAACAAAAATGATCTCCACTAACACTCTCAATCAGTCCACCCAAAAAGCCATAAAATACCTCTCCCAGAATCAAAAATTAAACGGTTCTTTCCCTTGTTTCACCTCTTCAAATCTTTATTTTTCTAAATCCAAACTCTCAGACTCAATCTTTTTAGACACAATTATCCTTTCAACCCTTTCTTCAAAACACTTAAAACCACTGACTCAAAAAATTCGCAAACCTCTCAATAGTTTTTTACTTTCCCAAAAATCAAAAAATTGGACCTTCAACTACTGGAAGAAAAGCTCAAAATCTGCTCAGCAAAATCCCTATCCAGATGACCTTGACGTCACTTCTGTAGCACTATCAGCCATCTATAAACACAACTCCAAACTTATCACAGGTACAAACCTAGCTTTCATCATCAATATCCTTACCAAACTCGAATCCAAAGAAGGAGGCCCTTATCGGACTTGGTTAGTCACTCCAAAATCAAAACCTATTTGGAAAGACGTCGATCTCGCGGTCAACGCCAATATTGCCTACTTTCTTTCACTCCAAGAAGTCTCACTCCCCAACATCACAACAATGATAGAAAAGGCCATAAAAACCAACCACATTCACTCTCCCTACTATCCTTCTTACTCGTCAATTTCATACTTTATATCCAACTCATATAGAGGTAAACAAACTGCCCAACTAATTGAGTATATCCAAAAACACCAAACTAACCAACATTGGTCAAACCCTTTGGATACAGCTTTAAACATCATTAGCCTTATTCAACTTGGTTACCCAGCATCCAAACTCACCAACTCTATTGAATTTTTACTCTCAACTCAACTCGCAACAGGTAACTGGCCAGCTCATGCTTTTTGTTTAGACCCAATAGTCAACAAAAAACAATACTATTCAGGGTCACCCTCGCTCACCACTAGCCTCTGTCTCCAAGCCCTTTCATTGTATCCATACCCCAAAAACACCTCATCAAAATCAATCCACTTCACTTCACTTCACCAACACGTTATCAAACAGTTACACACTCAAGTTGACTCTTCACCTCCCCATCTGAAAAAAACCAACTTAGAATCACTTGCCCAAATAACCCAATTTCACAAAGCAAACCAGATTACTCTTACACCATTTTTATTCAACCAAAGCCTAAAAAAACCTATCAAATCAAAAAAATTCCTTACCCAACTCTCTCTTGCCAACACTTATGGTTGGATAGCCTACACTATCTACGATGACTTTCTAGACAATGAAGGTCAACTCCATCTACTCTCTTCAGCCAACTATTATCTTCGCCACCTTACTAACACCTTTACTTCAATTCTTCCAAGCACTAGTCAGTTTGTGCCTTTCTTCCACCAAATTATGGATCAAATCGACAACGCCAACACTTGGGAAATTCATCACTCTCGCTTTGAGCCTCAAAAACTAATGAAACAAACTCAACTCAACCGCGCCCTCATTACACTACCCAACTTCAACCAACACCACCAACTGGCACACAAATCCATCGGACACTCACTTGGTCCGATTGCAATCCTTTTTAAACTAGGATACTTACCTCACTCAAAACCAGTTAATCAAACTTTAAAATTTTTCACTCATTATCTTATTGCTAGACAACTAAATGACGACGCCCATGATTGGCTTGTTGACCTTAAAAAAGGTCAATTAAACGCAGTTTCCACTTTGCTTCTCAAATCTCTTCCACCAAAGCAAAAAACCATTTCTCTAACAAAATTGAATCAACTCTTCTGGGAAAACACCATAACTCAAAGTGCACACTTAATTCTCAAACACACTCTAAAAGCAGAAAAAATTCTCAATCAAAGCCACCATCTTAAAGACAAAACCCTACTTCTCTCCATCCTAAACAAAGAATCTCAGTCTGCCCAAAAAGCCCTATCACAACACAAAAAAACTATCCAACTCTTACAATCCTACTCAACCTAAACTATTCACTGCTTCAACGATTCCTTTTGCACTCAACCCAAAACGATCCATCACTTCCCTAGGCGACCCACTCTCACCAAACTTATCTCTAACCCCAACTCTCTTCATAGGCACAGGCATCTCCTCTGCCAACACCTCAGCTACCAAACTCCCCAAACCCCCTGCAATTTGGTGTTCCTCAGCCGTTACTACTCGACCAGTTTTCTTAACACTTTCCAACAAAGTCTCTTTATCAAAAGGCTTTATCGATGCACAATTTATCACCTCTCCATCCACTTCCTCAGCTGCCATCAAAGCCTCATAAACCATGGTTCCACACGCAGCAATCGTGACTCCTTTTCCTTTTCTTAAAACTTGAGATTTACCAATCTCAAACGGAGTTTTCTTTGTCGTCATCACCGCCGTTTTATCTCTAGCTAGCCTAATATAAACCGCACTCTCGTACTTTGCAGCTGCAATCGTTGCTTTTCTAGCCTCTTCTGCGTCGGCAGGCACCAGCACCACCATATTCGGCAACACCTTCATCAGAGCAATATCTTCCAACACCTGGTGCGTCGCCCCATCCGGTCCGGTCATCAAACCGGCATGAGACCCCACAATCTTTACATTTTGCTCGTTATAGCAAATAGTAGTCCTAATCTGCTCCCAACATCGACCAGGGCAAAAAGCCGCATAACTAGATGCAAAAGGAATCTTCCCAACTGCCGCCAAACCAGCCGCCACTGTCACCAAATTCTGCTCAGCAATCCCCACTTCAAAAAATCTACTTTTAAACTCCTCGGCAAACAAATGCATCCTAGTTGACTCTGTCAAATCTGCACACAAAGCCACAATTCTTTCATCTTTCTTTCCAATCTCTACCAATCCATCTCCCATCCCCGCCCGAATTGGCACCATCTCTGGTTCCTTCAAATCCTTCACCAAATGCATCTCTTTATTTATCATTTTAGACTTCTCCTGCTATCTAAATTGACAAAATCTGTAAACTCTTTATACAGATTTTGTCATCCCGTACTGCCAAGCGAGTTGTGGCGAGCATGGCGATACGGGATCTACTCTCACTCATGTTCCCCCACTATTTGCCCCCCCAAATTCCTTAAATCATGCAGTTCTACCATCGCTTCAGCAATCTCTCCAATCTCAGTCGGTGGCTTCCCATGCCACTCTGGCAACCTTTCCATATACTCGACTCCTTTTCCAGGAATACTGTGAGCAATAATCATAGTTGGCCTCTCATAAACCGCATTTGCTTTATTAAAAGCATCAATCACTTCCTCAATATTGTGGGCATCAATATCAATCACAAACCACCCAAACGCTTCATATTTTTCCCTCAAAGGCTCAAGCGGCATCACTTCTTCAGTGTATCCATCAATCTGAATATTATTCCGATCAGTAATTGCCGTTAAGTTTGACAACTTATATTTCGAAGCCAGCATCATCGCTTCCCAATGATTACCTTCATTCTGTTCACCATCACCCAACATCACAAACACTCTGTTTTTCTTTCCATCCAAACGTAGTCCCAAAGCCATCCCGCAGCCCTGACTCAAACCACTCCCCAAAGGACCAGAACTTGTCTCCAAACCAGGCAAGGCACTTCTGTGAGGATGCCCTTGTAGTCTCGTTCCCAACTTTCTCAAAGTCTTCAGCTCCTCAACTGGAAAAAACCCAGCATGCGCCATTGTCGCATACAACCCAGGACAAATATGCCCGTTAGACAAAATAAACCGATCCCTCTCTTCCCACTCAGGATTTTTTGGGTCATACTTCATCACTCCCCCAAAATACAAAGCCGCAAACACATCCGCCATCCCCAACGGTCCTGCCGAATGCCCACTCCCAGCCTCAATCAACGACCGAATGGTATCTTCCCGAATCGCATTCGCTTTGTCTTGAAGTTCTTCAATTGTCATATACATCCATTCTTCATCTTTGCTTCTCTGCTGTCAACACCCAGCAGTAGCTTTTGAACCTTTGTGCCTTTGCACTTTTGGGCTTCTAACCTCACGTCATAAACGCTCGCTCCTCACCCAACCTCTCACCTTTTTTGTGAGGATGACGTTTTATCTCGTTTTCCAATCTCTTAATTTCAGGTACAATTTCCTCTACACTATCCACAATCGACAACACAGACATCTCTTCTTTATCAATATTTAAGTTTTCTTCAATCGCCTTAATAATTGGCCTCCAAAAAGCACCCACCAACACAAATGGTTTGTGATGACCATGATAAAGTTTTGCCAAAACCCAAGCTGTTCCTAACTCAGATACTGTTCCAGTTCCACCTTTAAAAATCAAATACACATCAGCTTGCTCCATCAACGTAAACATTCTTTCCACATAATTTTGTGTCTCAATTTCTTTATCAGCCTTATTTCCCACATACCTACCTTCAAATCCAGTTGCATGTTCTGGATAAAAAGTCACCACCAAGGTGTCTCCATCCACAGACTCAGCCCCATTCGTAGCCGCCTCCATCACTCCGGGTCCTCCACCATTCACTACAGTATATCCTGCTTCAGCCACCAACTTCGCCGCTTCAAAAGCAACTTTATACTCTTCTGTTTCAGGAGTCGACGCCGCATCACCAAAAAAAGCCACATGCGTTACTTTCCCATCAGCATTTTTATTATCACTCGCCATAATTGTTTCTTAACTAATTTCTAATTTTCTATGCTTTCATCAGTTACCAGTTACTCAATTATCATCCAAATTTCTCAAATAATCCAAAGCCTCATCTATATTATCAGCTTTCCACAAAAAACTCCCCTCAGCAAACTGATTTGCTCCCCTATCAAAACATCGTTTTATAGTCTCCTTATTCATCCCCCCATCAATCTGAATATCCCCCTCATACCCCCACTCCCTCAACTTACTAATTTTTGGCAATACTTCCTCTCCAAAATCTTGTCCCGAGAAACCAGCCTTCACACTCATAAGTAACACTCCATCCAAATCTTTCAACAAGCTCCGATCCAACTCTTCAATCGGGGTATACAAATCTACCGCCAAACCAGGAATCAATTTCAACTCCTTAGCCACTTCCACAAACTCTTCTTGCGAATGCATTTTCTCAATATGCCCAAACACCCTTCTTACTCCAGCATTAAAACAATCCCCCAAGTACTCACTCGGATACTCAGTCATCAACTGAAGATCAATCACAATATCTCCAAAATCCACTTGTTCCAAACCCAACACACTCACTGTCAGATTATCTGCAAAAATCCCATCAATAATATCCACTTGTACCCTTCTCACTTTTCCAATCACTTGGTTAACTCTCATTTGTACATCTTCCACACTAGGCTCCAAAATCGCCGGCAACACCATCACTCCATGCCCAAATTCATTCACTCTATCAGCATTAAATTTTTTCATATTAACTTTCTACTCCCATAGTCTCCATTTGACTTATTCTTCTTTGATACCTATCTTCACCAGAAAACGGAGTTTCTAGCCAGGTTTTAATTGTATTTTTTGCCTCTTCATCACCAATCCAATCACCAGCCAAAGAAATCACATTGGCATCATTATTATCTCTTGCATGAACGGCAGATTCTTGGTCAAACACATACACTCCATGTACTTTCGGATACCTATTCGCTGCAATCAACATCCCTCCACCTGACCTACACAACAATATTCCTTTTGCCCTCACTCCCCATTCTCTAGACCGATCGTCTTCTTGGTTCACTCTTTCAGCCACCATCTTAGCAAAATCTGTATAATCATCTTCAGCATCTAGTTCATCTGCTCCCAAATCTTCATACTCCTCTCCCCACTCATCCAACCACCCCTTCACCTTCTCCTTCAACTCAAACCCTCCGTGATCTGCACCAAGATATATCATTATTCCTCCTTTGTGCTTTTGCTCTTTTGTGCCTTTGTGCTTCTCATCCCAATAGTTCCTCCAACTTCCCCTTATCAAACCCCACCACTTTTTCTTCCCTTCCATCATCAAACTTCACCACCGAAAACGGCACCCCCATGTGCCCATCGGAAAGCTCCAACATCTTCTCCGCTTGAACCTGATCATCATCCACAAAAATATCTTCATGTTCAATCTTTCTCTCATCCAACCACTCTTTTAACTTCTGACAAAAAGGACAACTATGAGTCGAATATACCGTTACAAAAGTCATAAATAGATCCTCCAGTTGTTTTTCTTCAATATACACTAATCACTGATCACTGACCACTTGGTATAATTCCTCGTATGAAAGTCTACTTTGTCCGCCACGGCGAAACCGTTGGCAACGCCCAACAATTTCACCAAGATGCCCACACTCCCCTCACCGAAATCGGCATCGACCAAGCCCACTTCGTAGCCCATCGCTTTACCAAAATCCAAATCGATGGCATCCTCTCTAGTGACTTCCAAAGAGCCCAACAAACTGCCCAAATCATCGCCGACAAACTAGATAAACCTTTCGAAACCACTCCACTTTTAAGAGAAATTAAACGCCCCACCGAAATAGAAGGCAAACATATTTACGACCCTTCCATCACCAAACTCAAAGACTTAATCAGAAGCAAACAAGATGATCCCAACTATCATTACTCTGATGAAGAAAACTTCTTTGATCTTTTCAAAAGAGTCCAGAAGTTCATCAGGCTTCTAAACAAAAGAAAAGAAAAATCTCTCCTTGCCGTTACCCACGGGGTCACATTAAGAAGTATCCTTTCCACTGTGCTATTTCAGGACAACTTAACTCCACACATATTCGCCCAAATTGACAAACGGCTCAAAACCACCAACACGGGCCTCTCGCTAATCGAAAAAGAACCAAACTCTGATTGGATAGTCAGAATCTTCAACGACCACTCCCACCTTGGGTAGGCACATCTGATCTAATAAAAAAAAGCAAAATTAGACTTTAATTTACCCTGAGCAAAATGCGAAGGGCACTCAACTCATCAAATCTAGTTTGACTCGACAACCATATTTCCACCTATTTCAATCTCATCAACCAATTCACCCATTATTGATCATTGAAACTTGATCATTGAGAGTTACCGTATCCTCCATCCCCACCTACTCGCCACCCCAAACAACCACCCGTTCAAAGCATCATAAGTCAACCAATCC
>CBDUQH010000046.1:0-8814 GCA_965369335.1 uncultured bacterium | reverse complement strand
ATGTATAGGATTAAGGCAAAATATAGGGGAAGTCATCCATTGGCTGAAGAAACGAATGAAGCTTAGATGCGTTGAGGTGTAGAAGCATCCAAGCAAAGATGTTGAGTTGCAAAAAAATTTGCGGTGTGAGACAGCTATTTAAGCTAGTGAAGGATTAATGCCGGTTTTGGACTGTGTTGTCTGGTGGGAAATGGTACGCTGGGTCAATGAGAAAGAAGTTGAATGAAGATGCTTGGTTGTTGTTTATATTTGGTTTTTTATTGGTAGGTTTGTTGATTGGATTGAACTTGATAGCTTTGGATAAAGTGGGTCAACACAGGGCTGAGTTGTTTGTGAGGAAATATTTGGATAATAGGTTCGGTGGTGAAGAGGAAAAGAAAGGGGATGAATTTGATGAAGTGGCATTTGAGGGAATGGTGGCTAGTGATATTGTGGGGCAAGTAATGTCGGTTTCGGTTGCAAGTGGAAGTGGGGGATTAGTTGAAGAAATATACCCGGGTTTTGTGGGTTTGTTTGGTACAGAAGATTTGAGTAAAGATGAAGTTTTGGAGTTGATCAGTGGAGTGGGAGATGCTTGGGTGTTTGTGGATCAAGAAGGTGGGGGGGTGAGGCGACTCAGGGAGGGGTTTTTGAAAGTGGATAGTTGGAGCAGTGTGTGTGATGAGTTGGATGAGGAGGAGATTTGGAGTTTGGGTAAAGAAGTTGGTGACGAGTTGGCTGGAGTTGGTGTTGATGGTGTTTGGGGCCCAGTGGTTGATCGTTGGAATGACGAGAGTGAAGTGTTGGAAGACAGAACTTGTGGGATTGAGGCTAAGGAGATAGTAGATAAAAGCTTGGCATATGTGGGAGGGATGAGTGAGGCGGGTGTAGTGAGTGTGGTGAAACATTTTCCAGGATTGGGAGGGACAAGTATTGATCCACATGTAGATTTGGGAGGAGTAGAGGAAGTGGATTGGGATGTGTTTGATTTGGTGTTAGATGAAGTCGATGGAGTGATGGTGACTCATGTGAGAGTTGGAGGTGATGGTTTGCCTTGTTCTTTGAGTGGGTTGTGTGTGGGTGAGTTGGTTAGGTTAAGAGAGGAAATGGGATGGGATTTTTTGATTTTTTCTGATGCTATGGAGATGGAGGCAATTGATAGTTACTATAGTCCTGTAGAGTCGGCGTATTTGGCGATTATGTCTGGAGTGGATGTGTTGGTTTATGGTGGAGGAGCGAGTGAAGAAATACAGTTGGAAGTCTATGATGATTTGTTGGATAGATATTATGTGGATGAAAGGTTGATGCAGAGAGTGGATGAGTCGGCGAAAAGGATTTTGGAGTGGAAGAATGTAAGGAATGTGGACTAGCTAGTTGGCTTATTTGTTGTAGAGAGAAAGTGTTGGGTTGGGTGTTATAAATCTGGCCTAGTGCGTGTTAGAATTGAGAGGTGAATACTCAAGACGATTTGCAAAATCAAGGTCAAAATTTGTACCCTGCTCAACAGACTGGAATGGTAAGTGGAGATGATGATTCTCAAACAAGTGATATGACTGCTCAAGATTTGGGTGGTGATGGTTATGTTCAACCACAACCAGTACCGAGTCAGATTCAAGGTGGTGTGACTCCTGGGGGTAAAGAATTTGAGCCAATTCCGGCTTCAAATCAAGAAGTGGTGCAGATGGTTGAGTACAAAGAAAATGTGGAACATCATGATGTGTCACCTGAAGTACAAGAGTATGTGTCGAAAGTAGATAAAGAACATGCTGAGTTGGGAGAAAAAGATGAGTATGTGCATGAAGGCAAGCCGGTGATTGAGCCACCTCAGGGTTTTGATGAGCCAAATATTATCTTGCCAATGACAAAAGTAGGGTTACAAGTGGGGATGAGGAAAAAAGTGAACACAAGTGCTAGATGGTTGGCTGAGTGGTGTGTGAGGTTGATAAAAAAGTTTAGGGGCAGAGTGGTTTATTCAGAGAATAAGGAATAACTATGGAACAGTTGGCTAGTTTGAATTTGGTATTGATTCAATTTTATCTTGGCTTTTTTTTGGCTATGATACTTTTGTTTTTGGGCATGGCTTTGGTTTTGTATGCATTTTTGTTTTATTGGAGATACAAAGACCGAGAAGATTATAGTTTGAGCTTTGTGTTGCTGGAGTTGTCTGTACCACGCGAAAACGAGATTAAGATTGATGTTGCAGAACAGTTGTTCGCGTCGATTCACTCGGTGAGAAAAAGTGGTTGGGGATCGAGATTTAAACAACAAGAACATATTAGTTTTGAGATGGTGGCACGAAAAGAAGATATTAGATTTTATGTTTCTGTGCCGGTACATTTGAGGGATTTGGTGGAGAAGCAGTTTCATGGTGCATATCCCGGAGCACAAGTAAAAGAGGTGGAGGAATACAATATTTTCAGTGAGAATGGGTCGGTGGCGTTTGCGGCTTTGACTTTAAAAGACTCTACTTACATGCCAATTCAAGTGTATAAAAATTTGGTAACTGATCCATTGTCTTCTTTGACGTCGACTTTGGGAAAGATGGGAGATGGAGAAGGTGCGGCGGTACAGATTTTGGTGTCGCCTGCTGATTCTAGCTGGCAAAAATCAGGAAGAAGTTATGTGAGTGGATACAAAAAAAGTGAGGCTGACCCAGACAAAGCAAGTTATAGTGAAGATCCAAAACGTTTGGAGGCTATTGGGCTTAAAGTGGCCAAACCAGGGTTTAATGTGGCGATTAGGGTGGTGGTGTCTTCTCCCAATAAGTCTATGGCTGATGCTCACCTAAAGAATATTACTGGATCATTTTCTCAGTTTACTAGTGAACAAAATGGTTTTAAGGGTGGGAAGGTGTATTTAAAGCGGATGTTTATGGTGGATTTTATTTATCGGTATATGCCTTTATTTGGAAGGCATGTGAGTGTTTTGAATAGTGAGGAATTGGCAAGCGTGTTTCATTTGCCCAACAAGTCTGTGGAGACGCCGCATATTCATTGGTTGTCGGCAAAAACTGCACCAGCTCCGGCGGCTATTCCAAATAGTGGATTGTTTTTGGGGAATAGTGTTTACCGGGGAGTAACTAGACCTGTTTATATTGGTGAAGATGATAGAAGGCGACATATGTATATTGTGGGGAAGACTGGAACTGGTAAGTCTGAGTTTTTAAAGAGTATGATTTTGCAAGATGTGAGGGCTGGAAAAGGTATTTGTGTGATAGATCCTCATGGAGAGTTGGTGGATGACTTGATGGAGTTTATGCCAGTAGAAAGGGCAGAAGATGTGATTTATTTTGACCCGAGTGATGTGGAGAGGCCGATGGGGTTAAATATTATGGAAGCAGAGACTGAAGATCAAAAACATTTTGTGGTGGGAGCGATTATTAATTTGATGTATAAACTTTATGATCCTCATAAGACTGGTATTATTGGGCCCAGGTTTGAACATGCGATTCGTAATGCGATGTTGACGGTGATGAGTGAGCCGGGAGCTAGTTTTATTGAAGTGGTGAGGGTGTTGACTGACTCGAAGTATGTACAGGAGTTGTTGCCAAAAGTTAAAGACCCGGTGGTTCGAAGGTATTGGACAGATCAGATCGCACAGACTAGTGACTTTCACAAATCTGAGGTTTTGGACTATATTGTGAGTAAGTTTGGCCGATTTGTGACCAATAAAATGATGAGGAATATTATTGGTCAAAGTGATAGCTCTTTTGATTTTCGAGATGTGATGGATAATGGGAAGATTTTGTTGGTAAATTTAAGTAAAGGTAAGTTGGGTGAAGAGAACTCGGCCTTTTTAGGGCTAATATTGGTGCCAAGGATTTTGATGGCGGCTTTGTCTAGACAAGATACGCCACTTGAAAAGAGACGAGATTTTTACTTGTATGTGGATGAGTTTCAAAACTTTGCCACACCTGACTTTGCGGTGATTTTGTCTGAGGCTAGAAAATATAGACTTTCTTTGGTGGTGGCAAATCAGTTTTTGGGGCAGATTGATGAAGAGGTGAAAAATGCTGTTTTGGGAAATGTGGGTAGTTTGATTAGTTTTAGGGTGGGTGTGTCTGATGCCAACTTTTTACAAAGTGAGTTTCAACCTCAGTTTGGGGAAGGTGATTTGACCAATGTGGATAGGTTTAATGTGTTTATCAAAACGATTGTGAATAACCAGCCTCAGCCGCCGTTTAGTATGGATTTAACTCGAGATATGACTGATGAAGAAAGAAGACGGAATGTGCAGTTATCTGAGCATATTAAAGAGTTGTCTAGGTTGAAGTTTGGCGAGGATGTGGAGATTGTGGAGGAGGAGATAACGAGGAGAGCTAAGCTTTAGTTTCAATTGAGAAAAAATTGGGACCTGGCTCGTAACTAGAATGTAGTCTTGAGCCAGGCCAGGCACCTGTTTTTAGAGGTTAGATGTAAAAGAGTTTTGTGCTGTTACAGCGTTGGTTTTGGCAAACTCTGGCGTGATCTGATTGTTGACCACAACCTGCACAAGTCGGGCGCGGGCTTTTGTGTTGAGGTTTTTTTTGTTTTTGGGTTTTTGGATCGCTTTTTCCCATTTGTTACCTTCCAATTCTAAGGTGCCTGAGGCGATTATAACAAGTGGTGAGGAAGGGGGTAACTTTAAAGAGTGAAAAAGATGAGGGAAAGATTGATTCTTTTAAGAAGTTGGGTGATAAGGGCAAAAAAAATGGCACACTCTGAGTGCAAAGTGTGCCGTGTTCTTGTGTGAGGGTAAATTAAGCTGTGGTGGAGATGATGATGAACTGATCTGATTTAGCCTCAGGTTGAATCCAAACTATGTTTCCAGAGATGGCGATCTTGGGATCGTTGTTGGTGTACAAATGGATTGCATAGCCGTTGAAACAAAGATGAAGACTATGTGTGTTGGTGTCCTGGGGCACATCATCTGGAGTGTTGTGACGAATTCCTCCCATTTTTGGGCTTGGGTTAGGAGGTAAAAGGGTTTGGTCATTTGTGAAATTGGGGAAGACACTATCATCCTCAAAATCTGCAATGGTACAAGTTTTTCTTCCTAAGGTTGTTGCCAGTTGTTCAGCCCAAAAACTGATGCTGTCTGGGCTAATCAGATTTTTTTCAGAAAAAGTTTCCACGTGAGCTGACATTTGTTTTTTCCCTTTCTACATTGAACAGTAGGTTGTTTATGTGGCCCATTTCAGAGATTTGAAATGAGGCACATAAGAGCCTACTGCAGTTGTAAAGTGCGATGGGCAGCGATCGGGGATTTTTTGAGGGTGCGCCCACCAGGACTTGAACCTGGAACCGGTCGTGTATAAGACGACTGCTCTACCAATTGAGCTATGGACGCAAATCTTGTCATTCTGAACCCGAAATTTATTTCGAGTGAAGAATCTAGCTATGAGGTGTTTGTCGACTTGCTAATGTGCCAAGTCTAGATCCTTCTCAGCCTTGACATAAAACTTCGGTTGATCAGGATGACAGAACAACTTTTTAAGGCTATTTTCCTCTTGAGTAGTTGTGATATTATATCACCTGTTATATGTCTATCCTTGGAGGATGGAGATGAAAAGATTTTCTGCTGATTTTTGTGAGGATCCCGACTGTTTAGTGTGCCAGGAAGATGACGTGGAAGCTGCTTTTTGGGATGAATTTTTTTACCAAAGTGACAAGGCAGAGGAAGATGAAGAAGGAAGGAAGTTTAGTGTAAAGATAACTGACGAAAATACAGGCGAGGAGTGGAGTTTTGAGAATGTGAAAATAGAGAAGCTTAAAAGCTTAAAAGCTTAAAAGCTTAAAAGCATAGAAGTTGAGAATTTAGATTCAAGATTTTGGGAGAAGTTTACAATTCTTGTAACTTGACTTCATTTTTCTCGGAGTGGGTGTCTAGGAATTTGAGGTATTTTTCGGTGGTGGTAAGTCGTTTGTGGCCGACAAGTTTGGAGACATAGACCAAAGGTGTGCCAGCTGAAAGTTGTTCAGATATGAAAGTGTGGCGAAGGTCATTGACCTTGGCGTTGTCGATTCCAGCTAGTTTGAAGTAGCGGTCGATAGCAGCTCTAATGTTTCTGATAAGGAAAGGTCGGCCTGTTTTGGTAACAAATAGGTTTTTGGTGGGGGTTTTGGGGCGATACTTTAAGTACTCTTCTAGGCTGGTGAGTGCGGGAAGGTTGAGAGGGATGGTTCTGGCTTCGTGAGGATTGTTTGATCTGATGGTAATTTTTTTACTGGTGGTGTCGATATCTTCAAGAGTAAGACCTGCGAGCTCGCTGATTCTGATACCTGTTTGCAGAAGAACTTCTACGATGGCAGAAATTCTTTCATCTTGTCTGCAAGCATCTCTGAGAGCTCTATATTCTAGTTTGGTTAAGATTCTAGGTGGAGTAAGTTCAACTTTGGGGTGAGAAACTTCGTTGGCAGGGTTGGTGTTGATTTGGCCTTCTGCTTTTAGGAATCTAAAAAAAGATTTGATTGAGTTGATTTTTCTAGAGATTGATTTGGGAGTGTAGCCTTCGTCTTGAAGCGATTTCTTAAAATCTTCGATTAGATCTGAAGAAATGTCTCCAACTTGGTTGATATTTTGTTTTTGGGCAAATGAGATGAGTTGGTCGATATCTTTGCCATAGGCAAGAATAGTAGCACCTGCTCTACCTTTTTCCCTGAGGTGGTCGATAAAGTTTTGGTGATACTGTGATAGTGATGTTTGTGTTGGTGTCATTTGTCCTGCTTCTTTTTTATATTACAATTAGTTAATGCTAGGAACTTAATCTGAGACTAAAATTTATCCCTGGCGAAAATATCAAGGCTTATAATATCATGTTATGAGTTTAATTGCAAGAGGTGGCAGTTTGAGAAAAAAAGTTGGGTTAGTCTTGATTTTGATGTTTGTGGGTGGATTTATTATGTCTTTAGTAGCTAATTTAGTAGATCTTTTGAGTGTGGGGGGGAGAGTGGGGCAGGCTGAAGCAGAAGTGGTTCAACTTGAGGAAGAAAACACTAGGCTCCAAAAGGAAGTGGCTAGATTAGGAACAAAAGAGTTCGATGATTGGTATATTAGAGAAAAATTGGGATTAGTCAAGGAGGGAGAAGCTGTGGTGATTATTCCGGATGAAGTAATTGAAGAAAAAATGAGGCATCTTGCCTCTGGAGAAAGCATGGTGGAGGTGAAAAATGAGGTGGAAATATGGAAGAAATGGATTGAGGTGTTTTTCTGAGTTTGTTTAGTGCCAGTGGGTGGACTTGAACCACCGACCTTAGCCTTATGAAGACTCTGCTCTAACCACTGAGCTACACTGGCAAGCCTGTTGGGGTTATTTTAACAGATTTAACTAAAAAGCTCCCTGGAAGGAGCTCTTTATTGTTGCGGGGCCAGGGAGTTCCGCCGACGTACCAGATGTAGCACTTACTGCTTATGCAGCCGTATTGCAATCTGGTTACTTTGGCGGACAGGTGAACCTGAAGATAAAAATGCCAAAGACCCCAAAACAAAATTGGAACGACACAAGGCCATTCCATTTTGTTGCGGGGCCAGGAGTTGAACCTGGTCTGTGAGATTATGAGCCTCACGTGCTACCGTACACTACCCCGCGCGTAGAAAAGTATTGTACCAGGCTTGACAGGGAGTGGCAAGCGTTTATAATCAAGTTTACATTTGAATAAGAAAAGTGTTGGGAGTTTCGGTTGGGATTCTCCTTATCCCGAGAGGGACACTGGCTGGGCTACTCGAAAGAGGTGTCTAGTCCGCAAGTCAAGCGTAATCAAATGACAGTCTGGTGTTAACTTTGACACGATAGCCAGATACAGAGGCTCAAATAGTGATATTTGGGTGAAACAAGGTGGTAACGTCTTTTGAGGGCCCTTGTAAGTAATTTAAGTACGGATTCTGAAATAAATTCAGAATGACGGGCGATTATTTACAAGGGTTTTTTTGTGTTTATTAAATAATTTGGAGAAACTATGGAGAAAATAAAGCAGAATTTTGATGAAGTAAGTGTTAGTCAAGATTTTGAATTTGATGCCAGAAGACGTAAGGATTTGCAAAAAGGTGTGAGTAGAATTCTGAAAGTAGATAGTGATATTGCCAATACTGTAGTCAGTCGTTTGCAGAGTTTGTATGGGATGAGATTGGAAGATCAAGGTGTTTTTTTGCCTGAGAATAAGAAGATGCAGATAGACTTGGCAGTTAAGTTACAAAACGCAATAAATAGTGATCAGCCACTAATGGTGATGTCTGGTGGATGTCCTGACTATTCTTTTGGTCATGATGGTCAATACAACTTTGAGACTTTGAATGATGGAGTAGGTTTGAATGTTAGTGATTTGTTTGAAAGAGGTAAACACTTTTTAAGAGGGCTAAAACAGTTGGGTGTTAATTGTATGCATACCATATATTATGCAGATGTTGAAGGTTTGGATGCTGAAGTGGTGCAAGGATTGGGAATATCGCAAAATGAGTTTATTGATCGAGTAGCTGCAAGCGCTGAAGCAGCTAGAGATTTTGTTGGTCAAAGAGGTTGTGAACCTGGTGTGGAGGTGAAGATAGATTTGATGTCTAATGCTTTGAGTGAGGAAGATTTAGATTTGGCTTGTAAGATTGGAACAGAGATCAATAGGGATACCATAGCTGGGTTGTCCATAGATTTGGTTGATATGTATTCTAAACTTGTGAGTGACCATAGTTTGATTTTCAATCAAGCATATAAAGATAGTTTGAGGTACATTTCATTTGGGGTAATGGCAAGGAGGAGAGGAGCAGTGATTTTGGGTTCGTCTCATCCCAAACTAATGTCTATGTATAATCAAGGTGGAGACTTGCCTAAAACTCCATTGGTTAGAGTCGGTTAAGTAGAACAAAGAA
>CBDUQH010000045.1:0-9021 GCA_965369335.1 uncultured bacterium | reverse complement strand
GGTAATTTGAGTTTGGTTGCCAACCTTATGACCCTAGACCAATCCGGCCAAGTCATCATCAACGGCAACTTAACTGTCAACGGTGATCTAGCCGCCAGCACCCTAAAAACCACCCAACTCAGCTTCATCGATGACATCAACCAAGCCACTCCATCTGCCGAACCAGCTGTACTAGGTACCACCACCAATTCCGACCTTGAAGTCAAACTCGCCACCAACTCCGCTCTCCTCATCGGCAACTTTGACCAAGCCACCGATTCAGCATCCTTGGCTGGCCAAAGCGAAGCGGCGGCGGCTATCTCAGCCTCAGGCTCAGCTCAATTTGCTACTATTAAAGTCACCTCCAACTCAGGCCAAGTCACCATCGACCAAGGACGACAAGGAACCATCATTCAATCCACCCAACTAACTCCAGAGTCACAAGTCATCGTCACCTTCGAAGGCGACTTCTTCCCTGCCACCAGATATTGGATCAACAAAGACACAGCTACTGGCATCTTCTCAATCCAACTAGACCGCCCAGTAGGTCAATCTGTGAAGGCCTATTGGTTGATAATTAATTAACAAGTACAGTATTCTCGCCTCGCCATAGCTTTAGCGAAGGCGGGTCCAACTCGATAAACCAGTCGGCCAAGATGTGAAAGCGTATTGGCTCATCATCAACTAGAATTACTAATTAATCTAATTGACCTAAAAAAATCCTAATCAAATAATTACTAATTGTGCCTTGGTCATTATTTAGAGCAATTAGTACAATTAGAAATTAGGTCAATTTAACCTCAATGAAACTTCTCACCTACACCATCTACTTTCTCAAATACGCCATCTACTTGATCAGGCTACTGCTCTGGAAACTAACCCACCACCCTCGCAGACAAAATACTCTATACTCTATACTCTATACTCGTTCCTCAAGATCCCGCTACTTCCTCCTCTTCACCACCACCATCCTTGTAACTCTGGCCCCTCTAGCTTACTATACCGCCACACGTCCCAACCAAGCCCAATCAGCCTGGTACTCAACAGGTGGCACTTGGCTATACAGAAAAGCCATCACTTTGGAAAGCGACCAAGTCTCAGGCGCTTCAAACCTTACTAACTTCCCAGTTTTAATCAGTGTCACTGACTCTGATCTCCAAGCCAACGCACAAGCTGATGGAGATGACATCCTCTTTACTTCTGCAGACGGTTCCACAAAACTATCCCACGAAATTGAACGCTACGACTCAGGCACTGGAGAACTCATTGCTTGGGTAAAAATCCCCACCTTGTCATACAACACCGACACAACCATATACCTGTACTACGGTGAATCAGCTGTATCTTCCCAACAAGATGCTACCAATGTTTGGGACTCCAACTTCAAAATGGTTCACCACCTAGAAGAAACCACAACCGGTGCTACTGACTTCAAAGACTCCACCGCCAATGGTCATGACTCCACTGCCGTGACTATAGACGGAGCTGGATCCAACGCAGATGCTACTGGAAAGATTGGTAGCGCAGTCCAGTTTGACGGTAGCAACGATGAAATCACAATGGCAGACCACGCCGACTTCGACATCACCACCGCCGTCACAATTGAAGCTTGGATTGATTTAGACTCATTTGGGGAAAGTGGCAGTGGATCTATAATAGACAAAGACTACACCACCTCATGGTCTTTCTATCCTGAAGATACTGTTGATGAACTATTCTTTGAATGGGACAACGGCAGTGCCAGACTTGACTCCAACAACTCAGTCGTCACTACCGGAGCTGGACTCCAACACGTAGTAGTCGTTTATGACCAATCCAATGTCGATTTTTACGTCGACGGTGTTGACCAAGGTGGAGGTGCTGAAACTGGATCAATATCTACCAACGCCGTCGACCCAGTTATCGGTGGTGGAGCCAACAGTACTGATTTTAACTTTGATGGCATAATTGACGAAATCAGATTCTCCAACACCAACAGAAGCCCAGGCTGGATCATTACCTCATACAACACCCAAAACACCCCAGGCACCTTTGCAACTTTTGGTTCAGCAGAGATGGAAGTAGAAGGTGGAAACTCAGAATTAAAAGCCTGGATTAAGTTTGATGAAGGAGTCGACGACACTTGTGGTAGCAGCAACGATGCTTGTGATTCATCTCTGAGTAATATTGACGCCGCTTTTAACAACAACCCCACTTGGCAATCAGAAAGCCAATGTATTCAAAATAAATGTGTCTCTCTAGATGGGTCTGATGACAATATAGTCTTACTTAACCAGGATGAAATAGATTTAGACACCGACCTTGCTTCCGGATTTACCATCGCAGGTTGGGTAAAAGTCAACTCAGACGGGGAAAACGATGTTGGAAAAATTTTCTGGAAAGGCACCAATACCTACCTTAGAGTTTCCAACCAAGGGTCTGGCATGGTCGATGTCGAAGCCAGCCTAAACTTAGCCACCACCAACGCCACCACAACAATCACGGACGGACTTACTCTTAACCAATGGCACCACATTGCCATGAGCTACACCGACGATTCTGACGACGAAATCAGCATCTACATTGACGGCCGTCTAGCTAGCACCTCAACAAACGGAGTTGGCTCACCTGATTCTGACTCATTTAATCTACTTATTGGCGGTGACTCATCTGCCAACTTCCATGGATTTGTAGACGATTTTCGAGTCTACCAAAACGAAAGAACTGCACAAGAAGTTAAATCACTCTCTATCCCTGGATCAGGAGAAAATGGTTCAGGGGCAGTCTTTGGTGCTATTGACTATGCTTTTCTAAGTGAAAATTTAGTCAGTTACTGGCCTATGGACGATAACGTCTCTGGGAATTCTCAAACCATCACCGACAAATCAGGTCAAGGTGAAGACAATACTACCGATTACGGAGGCAACACCAGCGGTATGGACTGTACTATTCCTGGCAAATATGGCTTCGCTTGTGACATGGACGGTACCGACGACGAACTCGACAACACCACCTACACACAACTCAACGGACAATCACAAATGACAGTCTCCACTTGGATTGACATCGATTCAGCACAATCATCAGAAGAATACCTGTTTCACAAAGACAGCCAATTCGACATTCGTGTCGATGACGATGCAAACACAGTTGCCTTCTCACTAAATGCTGGTAGCTACACAGTTTGGCGACCCAGTGTCACTCTCCCCACAGATACTTGGTTTAATCTCACTGTCACTTACGATGGTGAATACCAACGAATATACATCAACGGCGAGCTCCAGGCTTCAAACTCAAAATCTGGCTCCATCGCCAACGGCTCTGGACAACTTACAGTTGGTGATTTTAACGGTCAAATCGATGAATCCAGGGTATATACAAGAGCTTTAAGCCCAGGAGAAGTCAAATCTCTTTACCAGTGGAGTCCTCCCCCAATAGGTCACTGGTCACTAGATGAAAACTCTGGCACCACCACTGCTTTTGACCGCTCAGGCAACAGCAACAATATGACTATGACTGGCTCTATGACTAATCAAGATTGGGTGCCTGGAAAGTTTGGTTCCGCACTCTCATTTGATGGTGAAGACGACTATCTCACACAAGCTTACGACGGTGATTTCGACACTGGTATAGGAGAATTTACAGTTTCAGGCTGGTTCAACGTTGATTCTGCTGTTACAGGCAGTGGTGGGGCCTCTGGTAGCCAAACAGTATCTGTAGCTGCCAGCGCTGACGATGCCGAAGAAACTATCAGCAGTGGAAACATGTCACTCACAAGTTCCGACCTAGAACTTATCGACGATGCCACAGGCAGTGGCCCACAAGAAGTCGGTGTTCGTTTCCTTAGCATCGACGCACCACCAGGATCAAATATTTCCAACGCACAAATTGTCTTTACTGGAGACGCCAACGACTCTGGAACCACCAACCTCGTCATTTACGGTGAAGACGAAGATGACGCTGGCACTTTTACCAGTTCCAACAGCGATATCACCGACAGGACTAAAACCTCCACTTCAGTCAACTGGAGTTCAATTCCAGCCTGGTCAACCTCTGAAGTCAGTGCTGACACCACCACACCAGATTTATCTTCAATTATGCAAGAAATCATCAACCGACCTGGGTGGGCAGCCGACAACGACATGGTCTTTATTTTTACCGGTTCAGGAGAAAGAACTGCAGTTTCCTACAACGGAGGCTCTTCCGATGCAGCTGAACTTAGCTATGACTATTCAGGATCGACTGAAGGATACCTTGTCTCCCGCTACGATAATGATCAGGGATATAAAGTTTGGATTGACTACACCACCGGATATGTTTCATTTGGTATTGATGACGATGGTACCTGGGATCCAGATGACACCGCCACAACTTCAACAGACTATAAAGACGGCTCCTGGCACCACTTTTCTGCCGTTAAAACTTCCTCTGCCATCTATCTCTACATAGACGGACAACTCGCCGCTTCAGACACCTCCCTCGCCGCTACAGGCACTCTCACTTCCAACTCAGCCCCACTCTCATTTGGATCAGACGAACCAACCAACGGAAATTACTTAGAAGGCATGCTCGACGATATACGTATCTACAACTACGCACGATCTGCAGGTCAGGTAGTTGAAGACTTAAACGCAGGCCATCCACTTGGCGGCTCACCCATAGGCTCCCAAGTAGCCTATTTAAAGTTCGATGAAAACTACGGAGACACTGCCAACGACTCAGTCGGTGGCTACAACGGTGACTTAGCTAGTTCAGGCACAACTTGTCCTGATACAGGAGGTTGCCCCACTTGGGTTGATGGCAAAATAGACAAAGCTTTAGATTTTGACAACTCAGACGACCATGTCAACCTTGGTGATGTTTTAGATTTAGCTGGAAATCAACCAATGAGTGTAACTGCCTGGATCAACCCTGATACCGTACCCGCTACTAACTATGATGTCATTGTCGGTAAACTAGACAGAGGCACGGCAGGTGTTTGGAGATTAAGCCTTGTAAATCCTAGTGGCACTTTAGAATTTTTAAGAGAATGTGGTAGCTACGGCACCATCACTACAGAAACCATCCCTACAGACACCTGGACTCACGTGGCTGGAACCTACGATGGAACCTACCTAAGGATCTATATAAACGGAAAGTTGGTCAAAACTGCAGAAGATTCTTGTAGCACTTTCGATCAAACCACAGATCTTATCATTGGTGCTGGCGACAACGGAGGGGGCGTCGAAGACGTTTTCGACGGAAGCATCGACGAAGTCAAAATCTACTCAGCAGCTCTTACCGATGAACAAGTAAGAATCGACATGAGTGCCAACTCAACTTCCAATTTTGGTACAGGATACAAACAATCAAACGCTGCTTCAACCGGTTCAGCAAACTCCCCCACTCTTTATCTACCACTAAACGAAAACACAGGTTCCAGCGCATACGACCTCTCAGGAAACGGCTTCAACGGCACACTTAACAATGGAGGTTGGAACTCAAACTGCTTTGCTGGATCTTGTTTCTCAACAACGATCAATGGAACCAGAGATTATATAGAAGTATCCGACCCTGCCGGAGGTGAGCTAGATTTTTCAAACTCTGACGACTTTTCAATCTCCACTTGGATAAGATACACTTCAGACGAAACCAACACTTACTTCATTTCCAAGGGCGGTACTTCAACTTCTGACGCTGGTTATTCTTTGTATACCATCTCTGACTTTATTAGGTGTTACTACACGGACGGGAATGGTAGCGGTTTCGATGCCGCCACTAGCTCTGCTTATACTCTTCAGGATGGAGAATGGCACCACATCGCTTGTGTAGTAGATCGAGACGGCAACCAGATTGGTACAGCAGGGATCCACCTTTTCATTGATGGAGTTCTCCAAGGTTCAGACACATCTCTCACTGAAGGTGACTCTTCAAACACATCCAACCTTTCAATAGGCGAAGACAGCACTTCTAGAGAAATTACGGGTGCAGTCGACGAAGTAAAAATATTCGACTATGCACTAACCCATGACCAGGTTGACTATGACTACGACGAAGGTAAACCTATGATCTATTACAAGTTTGATGAATGTAGCGGTACCACAATAAACAATTCTTCATTCTATACAACCACAGCTTCCTGGAGTGGGGCCAGTGGTAGTAACACTTCAGCAGGTACTTGTAACTCAGCTGCTGGTAACGAAGCTTGGGATAATGGCACTACTGGTAAATTCAATTCATCTCTAGATTTTGATGGCGATGACGATTTAGTTTCTGTAACTAACAACTATCTCATTGACCTAAACCAAGGCCTTGCAAATGGATTCACCATAGCCGCATGGATAAACGCCGACTCAGATGGTGAATCAGATGCTGGTGAAATATTTGAAAAAGGGTCAACAACTTATTGTCGAACCACAAACGAAACAGCGGGAGTTATGGATCTAACTTGCAGGTTAAATTTAATCACTAGCGACTCAAATTTAACGGTATCTTCAGCATTAAACATTAATACTTGGCATCACATTGCATTAAGTTGGACAAACGACTCTGATGACGAAATTACAGTCTGGGTCGACGGTGTACCTACAACCTCAACAGGCTACTCTGGAAATACATTTTCAGAATCAAGCACCATGTCCATAGGCGGAAGTACTGGAACTACATTTGATGGACAAATTGACGACTTCAGAATCTATGATCGAGAACTCTCTGCATCAGAAATCAATAGGGTCATAAACCAAGGCTCAGGCGTCCGCTTCGGACCAGAAACCGGAAGTCCATAAACTAATTTTCAATAACCAACTATCAATAATCAAAGAATCACCAAAAAACAACTCAAAAAACCCAACTTACAACCTAGAAGAAAGAACTGCCAAATTGGCAGAAACAATTATCGACCTTGTCAAAAGTCTTCAAATCAATTCCTACAACAAAAGAATTATTGAGCAGGTTATAGCCTCGGCTGGATCTATAGGAGCAAACTATTGTGAAGCCACAGAAGCCGAAAGTAGAAAAGACTTTATCCATAAAATCAGCATCACAAAAAAGGAAGCTAAGGAAACAAAGCACTGGTTAAGACTTCTTGCAAAAACCAATCCTGAAATTAAAGACACACTTAGGGTTATTTATCAGGAAACCCACGAACTCATCCTTATCTTCTCAAAAACTCTGAAAACGGCTAGAGAAAAACAGTGATTCTTTCTTAAATGATCATTCTTTGATACTTGAATTATTGACAATTGATCATTGAAAACACACCCCTTCCCTGCTATGTTTAGACTAGAAAACATTCTCCATCCCTGTCCGAACTCAATTATAAGTTTGACCCAAACTACCCATGCCTAGAAGAAAAACCCCCCTCTACCAAAACGCCCATTACCACATCTACAACAAAGGTATCGAGTCATTAGAAATCTTTCGTGAACACATCGACTACGTTAACTTCGAAAACATCATCGCCTACTACCTCACCACCCTCCAGGAAGTCCCCGAAGGTGCCATGTCCCGTACTGGACTCAAATACACTGGCCTTTTTCAAGACAAAGTCCGACTCTTTGCCTACTATATCGACCGCCGCCAATTTCACCTAATCCTTCACCAAACAGACAAGGATTCTTTAAGCAAATTCATGACCCGTATCGGCACCGCCTACGCCATGTATTTTAATAATAAGTACGACCACTCAGGCACCATCTTCCACGGCCGTTACAAAGCCAAACACATCGACACCCAAGACTACATCCTCGAATCCACCAAATATATTCACAAGTTAAAACCCAACGACACCACCGCTCCCAAGAATTACCCTTACTCTTCCTACAAAAGATACCTAGACTACCACACCCACAGCGGCCCTCAACCCAAACTTATATATCAAGTCATCGAACCAAAACCCATCCTTGATCATCTCTACAACACTAGGCCTGGTATCTCCTACCACGATTACATCGAAAACACTCCCCACCCTGATTGGTTCACCAACCTCACCGACTGGATTAAATAAAAAGACAGCCACTCTTGTGACTGCCTTTCACATCTAGTATTTTCACCAACTAGTTTCTTGGTCTTGGCTTCTTCTTTGGTTGATCCAAAGGCTCAATATCCAAAGTTCTTTTTTTTTCACCAAAAGCTTCCATCTCTTGAGTTTTAAGCTCACTACTAATTCCCACATTCTTTCCATCAAGATTATTCACATTTATTTCCACTGTATCTACTTCTGCCATAACAATTCTCCATTTCTTTCTAATTAACACCACTTTACCCACCTTTGTCCTCCAAATCAACCTATACACTCCTCTATTACCGTAGAAGTTGAATTGCTAAATATATTTCCCAGCCATGTTGTTTGAAGGGAACCAAATTCGCAACAAAAAATACCCTCAATAACACCAATGTAACAGTTGCGAATTTGATTAGTGAATCTACCACTGACTTTAAAGTCCTCAAAGTCTCGGATGAACGTCCCTGAAAACAACATGGCATAAAGTTCGCTAGATGCTTAAACACTCCCCTCAACAACATGATTTCAAGGCAACATTTGCCTGCCCCACAATCATCATTTTTCGGCAACAATACAAATTTGCTCAAGATCAAGCTGAGTGAAAACAAATAAAATGCACCAAGTCTGTCCGACGCGCCAAGCTCTTGCAAGGCAGGAGTCTTTGCGTGCAAAGTTTGAACGATGTTTGATCATGAAAGAATTTGTTCCTTGTTGCCTGGTTTGCTACTTTGCCACCAAAGTAGTTTAAAAAATTCTCATCAACAACGTGGTTTCAAGGTAACATTTGTCTCGAAACAAATTTTATCTCATCCCAACAACAAAGTTTTTTCTCAACATTCTAAACCATGTTGAGAAAAATTAATTTTGATCTGTAATTTACTCATAAAAACACTTAAACTCTCCTCAGCAAACCCATTTGGCATTTTTACCAACCCAACACTTCAAATTTTCCTCTGGAATGAACACCATATCAAAAAAATTTATCAATTTTATCCCCTTTTAGTGCACCTTATTTACCCAATTCAAAAATATACTGCTAGCAGAATTTAGACAACTCTGCATATTCAATACCCCAACAAATA
>CBDUQH010000044.1:0-9147 GCA_965369335.1 uncultured bacterium | reverse complement strand
TAGTAAAATCTTGCTTTTCATCCCAAATGAATTCTCCAAGTATCTCTGTCCTCCCATCAGCCCCAAAAAAACCAAACTAGTCAGCCCCACATTTCGCAAAAACACTAAATCTGCCGCTATGCCCGATAAAACCACCACCAAAAACACACCATCATCCCGACAAACATACACATAAGCTAACAACCAAGATATCACCAAAGGCAAAGGAACTCCTGCTTGTTCCATTAAGATAAACACAAAGACTAACATCACTTTCAACTTAACCTCCAAATACCACAAAAATAATATCAAACTCCCTTTCTCTCACCGCAGTCACCACCATCGCTTGCTTATAAATATCACTTACTCCACCCAGCAACTCACTCACTCTACCCACTACCAAACCAGGCAACACTCCATCCGTGCCAGCACTGGTGACCACATCACCGACTTCAACCTGGCTACTTTGCAAAATCTCATCAACTACCACTACTCCATCATCGTTACTCAACACACCTTCAGCTTCGCCTACAAAAACTTCAATTCTAGACTCACGTCCTCCCACCAAACTCACCTCACTAACTCCTTCAGATACTTTCGACACCACTCCAAACAACACATCATCTACCACCACACTCATCCCCACCTCTATTTTGTCTTTCTTCCCAACATCTATCAAAACCCAATCATCATTACGCACCAAGACCTTTACTGGCAACATCTGCCAGTGTGGCTTCATCGGCGTTTTCAACAACTCTCTCATTCTATGGTTTTCTTCCCGCAACCTCTCTAGTTCCACATTCTCCACCAACAACTCAGCATTTCTCGCTTCCAAATCAGCAATCTTAGCCGTCCCATTCCTGTAATACCCAATTATCTCCACAGGGCTCAACGTAACCCCCACACCCCTATCAACCACGTATTCCAACCTTCCCAACTTTGGTTCAATCAACTCTTTTACTCCACTCAACCAACCCACACTATCAAAACTAAGCACAACCAAACAAAGCACCACCAAAAACAACCATCGATTCCAAAAAGATTCTGAGTACCCTTCCATACTCAGATATTACCACGCTCAAAATTTTAAATCTTAAAAAATCATATAATTCCAAACCACCAAAAACCTACCGGTAATACCAACACAGGCAATGCCGCTCCTGCCAATGCCTGACTTAAACGATGATACTGTCCAACTACCCTAGCCCAAATCACCAAAAGCACCAAAGCATACAAACCTGCCCAGATAGGGCTTTGAGTTAACACCAAAAAAGTCACCATCGCACTCATCACTCCAGAGTGAACGCTTATCTTCCAAAAAGATGTAATCAACGTATACAACACTGTTAGAACCCAAAAGCTACTCAAGTATTCAGCTAATGGATGTTTACCCAAAAACCAAGCAGCCATCACCCCAACAAGATGGCACAACACCACAAACACAAACAAGGGCACCCTCTCCTTCCTATGCTTCACATCCCAACCAGACAAAATCTTTCCTTTTTGAATAAAATAGCCTTGGACAAAGCCCGGCAACACTGCATCCAAAAAGATCAACAAAGTCAAAAATCTCCACCGCTCTCCATTCACAAATGCAGCCCAAGCCGACAAAACCAACATTAAAGGTATCACCAAAATTGGATCAAAAACCCTCGAAATCAGTTTTGCCACCGCTAACAAATCCTTGTTCTTCCTGCTTCCAAACAACCTCATACTTAAACCATACAATATTAACCTTTATCTGTGAATTCCCCACTTGTCCCAGCCACTAACCACTAAATTCTAATACCTCAAGCCACTCACCACTTTCACCATTTGCAACAACTTCTCATCTTCCAAGGCCAACCCCGCACCTCGCACAACAGCCATTTGTGGGTCTTTACTATTCCAAACTGGCATCTTGGTCTCTTCAGCCACCAACTCATCAAAACCTCTCAACTTACTTGTTCCTCCAGCCAAAACCACACCATGTTCCAAAATATCACTCACCAACTCTGGCGGTGTCTCCTCCAAAGTATCAATAATTCCCGCCACAATCTGTCTTACCACTGGAGCCAAAGCCTCCCTTACCTCAACGCTAGAAAACTTAACACTTCTAGGGAGCCCTGTTGCCAAATCCCTACCCCTAACCACGTGATACAAGGGGCCACTGCGTTCTTTCTCTCCTCTAGCTTCATCCAAAACTTCCTCAATTCCTTTCATTTTTGAGTCTTTGTACCTTTGTGCTTTTGTGCCTTTGTGCTTTTGTGCCTTTGCGTTCTTTCCAACTTCCACAGCCGAACCAATTGCAATCTTCACCTCTTCTGCACTCGGCTGACCGATCACCAACCCATACTTCATCCGTGAAAACGCAATCAAAGCTTCATCCATCTCATCACCTGCCACCCGAATCGACCTATTCAAAACTATCCCTCCCAAAGATATCACCGCCACTTCAGTTGTCCCTCCACCAATATCTACGATCATCCTACCTTCAGGCTCACTCACTTTGATTCCAGACCCAAGCGCCGCCGCCATTGGCTCTTCAATCAGGTATGCTTGTCTCGCACCTGCCGACAAAGCAGCGTCTGCCACGGCCCGACCTTCCACTTCTGTAATTCCCGAAGGCACCCCCACCACCACTTTAGGCCTAGGAATCCTTGGCAGCCAAATAGAACCACCCTCGTGAATCTGCTTAATATAAAAAGACAACATTGCTTCAGCCGCATCAAAGTCTGCAATCACACCATCTTTTAGAGGTCTCACTACCTCAATTGCCTCTGGAGCTTTCCCCAACATCCTTTTGGCCTCACTCCCCACGGCCAACACAGCCCCACTTCTCCTGTGCCTAGCAACCACCGAAGGTTCTTTTACCACCACTCCCTTGCCTCTTACTAACAACAAAGTGTTAGCTGTCCCCAAATCTATCCCCACATCATGACTAAACAATCCAAAAAACTTATCCAACATCTTAATAAACTAACCTAATAATAAAATTGGCCATTCGCCTCAAGCAGATCATAACACACTGCTTAAGCACCAAGTACCTTTACATTGTAACCTCATTTTTCCAAACCACGACCTTCACATCCCAACATTCAAACTAAATTTCTATTAATTTCTCAAATATTTCTACCATACATCCACCGTATTCCTATATATTTCAATCTTATTTTCATATACACCTTTGTGCTTCTCACACCTTTTTTATATACTCAACCCATGTCTAAACTCTCTCAATATCTTCATAAATCCACCCTATACCTGTTTTATTTCCTCTTTTTATCAGTTCCTCTAACCTGGTACTCTCAAACTTCCGAGCTATTTGAATTCCCCAAAATGATCCTCACATATAGCCTAACCATTCTCATCCTCGCTACCTGGACAGCTCGAATAATTGTGCAAAAAAAACTCATTTTTAGACGAACCTCTTTCGACCCTTTTCTTCTCGCTTTTTTCTTCTCCCAAGTCATTTCCACCATCATCTCTATCCATCCTCGAACTAGCTTTCTTGGTTACTACTCTCGCTTCCACGGTGGCTTACTCTCAACCATCACCTACATAATCTTGTTTTATGCTTTCGTCTCTAACTTCAACAAAAAACAAACCAAAACCGCACTACTAACTCTACTTGTCTCTGGTTTTCTCAGCAGCCTCTACGCCCTTCCAGAGCACTTTGGTTATGCTTTTAGCTGTTTGTCTGTTCGAGGTACTTCTGATTCGCTTGGCAATTTTGCCCTATTCCAAAACATGAGAGTAGATTGCTGGATTCAGGATATCCAAAACCGTATCTTTGGCACCTTTGGCCAACCCAACTGGCTCGCCGCCTACTTAATCACTCTCATTCCCACCTCAATTGCTCTATCAATCCACACTCTAACTCAAAAAACCTATTCGCTCACTAAAGCCGCCTTCTTTTCCATCACTAGTTTCCTCATGCTCCTCATCCTTATCTACACCAACTCCCGATCTGGTTTCTTAGGCTTAGCAATCTCACTCGCAACTTTCTTTAGCCTCTACGTTCTAGTTAAAACCAAATTCTCCCTCCCCAAAATTAAAAATCTATTTTCAAGCCACAGAAAAGCACTACTTTTTGCCATCGTCCCCCTTGCAATATTAACTGTCTTTACCGGCACGCCCTTTACTCCCTCAGCTAACCAATTTATCAATCGCCAAACCAACCCCACCCCACCTCAATCCACCCCCACTGGCACCTTGCTTGAATCGGGCGATTTAAGCATCCCTATTCTTCAAAATGCTGGTACTCAATCCAGCAAAATCAGGGAAATTGTCTGGAAAGGAGCCATCGACGTTTTCAAGCACTACCCATTATTTGGATCAGGTGTCGAGACCTTTGCCTACTCGTACTACAACTACCGCCCCATGGAACACAACTTGGTTTCAGAATGGGACTTTATCTACAACAAAGCCCACAATGAATTTTTAAATTTCGCAGCCAACTCGGGAATAGTTGGGATAGCCACCTACACAGCCATTATCATCTACTTCTTCTACTTTGTTCTTCGACAAACCTTCAAACACAAAAAAAACGACCTTTCACTCCTAGTTTTAATCGCCCTCTTTTCAGGTTACCTTGCCCTAACCATCTCCAACTTCTTTGGTTTCTCCACAGTAGCTGTAGGCATTCTTTTCTTTATCTTCCCTGCTATCTCCATCACCTTAACCCAACAATTGCCTTCCCAACTCAAAAACCAGACTGTACAACCTCAAATATCCACATACCAATTCGTAGGCCTTAGTTCAGTATTATTTGTTACTTGTTACTTATCCTTCTTGACTTTCAACTACTTCAGAGCCGACCTTCTCTATGCCGAGGCTATAGCCTTTGAAGGGCAAAATGCCTTTACAGAGGCAGAAAAAAGATTCCAAAAAGCCATTCAACTTTCTCATGGCGAACCTCTATATCACAATCACTACGCCGACTCACTTGGAAAAGCCGCCTACGTCTATGCCACTCAAGAAAACATTATCCAATCCACCAAACTCGCCGAACTGGCTTTTCGTCAATCTTCAACCACCCTCAAAAAAAATCCAGTCCAACTCAACTACTACAAAACCCAAGCAGGGGTATTTATTCGCCTCTCCCAAGTCGATCCCAACCTACTCACCGTCGCCAAGACCATACTAGAAGACGCCCAATCACTCGCTCCTACCGACGCTAAGATAACCTACAATAGAGCTTTAGTTGAACTAGACATTGGCAATGAAGATAAAAGCATCCAACTCCTTGAGGAGGCTACTCAGATGAAAGCCAACTACGAAGCAGCCCACCTCCAACTTGCCCAGATGTATCAACAAAGAGACCAACTCGACCAAGCCATTGAACACTACCAATACATCTTAAACTACATCGCACCTGGCAACACACAAGCCAGAGAAGCCCTAGACCAACTTGCACCATCAGAGTAAAATCCAATCTCTATCTACTACAAACAACAAAAACGATCATGAAAATAGTCACAGTCCCCAACAAAGTCCTAAAAAAACCATCCATTCCCGTTGAAAAAGTCGACAAAAAACTAATCAACTTCATTGCAGAACTCGAATCAACTCTTATCAATAAAAAAAACCCAGAAGGAGTTGGTTTATCTGCTCCTCAAGTTGGTTTTGGTATCCGAATTTTTAGTACCCTGCTAAAAACTGATGGCCAAAAACAAATAAAAACCTACATCAATCCTCTCATCAAAAACCCCAGCCAAAAAATGACTTTAGGCCCCGATCCCAAAGAACCCTTTTTAGAAGGCTGTTTATCTATCCCCAACGTCTTTGGGGCAGTTAACCGCCACCACTCTTTAACCCTCGAATACCAAACTATCAACCCCAAAACTATGGAATTTCAAACCCAATCCAAACGCTTTGAATCATTTCCAGCTAGAGTAGTCCAACACGAATTTGACCATTTAGAAGGTATCCTTTTCACCAAAAGAACCCTAGAACAAGGATTCCCTCTTTACACCGAACAAAACGGTAAACTAGTCGAAATTGACCTCCCCAGTTAGCCCAAAACAACTATCCCCTTAAACCACTTTCAACACTGTTTCCAAGCAACATTTGTCCCAAACTTTAACTATCTAAATCTGAATTGCACTCGGACAAACCCTTAGCGAGCCAGTTTACAACTTAAGGTCGATTACATACCACGCGAGCGGCCTGGAAACAGTGTTGAAAAACAAGATAGATATTCCTACCTCAAAAACTCACCCACAACCATTCCCACATCCCTAATACTCACCAAAATAATAAGACCAACTAGCAACATAAATCCAAAATAGTTGGCATTTCTTTCGAACTCCGAATCAAATCTCTCACCAAGTAGTTTTTCCAAAGCAATAAAAACTGCCCTCCCACCATCTAAAGGAGGGATCGGTAACACATTCACTATCGCCAAATTTATCGACAAAATTGCCCCAAAGTTAAGTATTCCCAAAATACCCTCCCCCAAAATATTTTGTTTTGATGCCGTATACACAATCCCCACAGGCCCCGACACATCTTCTGGAACAACACCGGAAAAGATCAAATCCTTAAACATTTTGTACAAAGAAGCCACAATCAATATCCCAAAATCCACTGCTGCCAAGACACCCTCTTTGGCACCTCTAAACGGCATTTGCCATAAAGGATACCTAACATACTCCAAAGTCTCCTCACCAATTCTCACACCAATCGCACCCTCTCCTTCAGGAGTTTCTTCAGCGCTTCTCACATACACCCCCACTTCTTTTTCTGCCTCTCCTTCCCTCTGATAAACAACCTCCAATTCTTCTCCTTCACTTGCTTTAAGTACCTCAATAAACTCTGCAGTACCACCTATCTCCTCATACTCTTCTCCGACTTTAGCCTTCAGTACAATATCTCCAGGGAGCAGCCCACTCTCACTCGCTGGTGAATTCTCACCAACAGCCCCAAACAAAACACCTTTCTCCAATGGAACGAATTCAGGTATCCCCAAAAAAGTAAAAATCACTCCAAAAGCAATTACCCCAAAAACAAAGTTTACCGCTGCTCCAGCCAAGATAACTACAATCCTTTGCCAGGCTGGCTTATTGTAAAACAACTCTGGATCATTCAATTTAGCTTCGCCTTCTTCTCTCTCTTCTCCACCAAGCCTCACAAAACCACCAAAAGGAAACCAATTCAAAGTAAAATCTGCCCCCCACCTTCTAAACAGTTTTTTTGCCAACGGCGGATATCCCAACCCAAACTCTTCAACTCTAATCCCAAAAATCTTAGCGGAAATAAAATGCCCAGCTTCGTGTATCAACACCAAAAATGACAACACCAATATAAAAACTAAAAACGTCAGAAACAAAGTCATTCCCACATTCTAACACACATTGATACCCTATACCCTATACCCTATACCCTATACCCTATACCCTATACCCTATACCCTATACAATTATATCGTCCTTAGTTCTTCTTCTTTTGATTGCGCCACAGTATCTAGTTTATCCATATACTCCTTGGTCAACTCTTCCAATTTTTCCAAATCGGCTTCCACATCGTCTTCACTAATTCCAGCCTCACCTTTTTGGGCCTCGATCTTCTTTTTCCCTTCAGTCCTCTCAGACCTAAGCATCTGCCTTCCACTCTCAATTTTTTGATGCACTTGTTTGACCATCTCTTCTCTTTTTTCACCTGTTAATTGTGGAATATTAATCCGAATCATCTGTCCATCCACACTTGGGTTAAATTGATTCTGCTGCAAAGCTTTTTCAATCGCCTCCACCACACTTTGATCCCAAGGTTGAATCACAATCAATTGAGGGTCAGGAGCCGTAATTGAAGCCAATTCTTTTAAAGGCATCCTTGCACCATAAGCTTCTGCTTGAATATCTTCCACCAAAGCAGGTTTGGCTCTCCCAGTTTTAATAGTTTTTAAGTCATCACCAACGATGGTCAATACTTGATCAAATTTACTTTTAAGTTCTGAAAAATCAAACGCCATATTGTTCCTTACAATTAACTTTCTATCCTCTGATTATATCAACAAACCCAACCCTTTCGTACCTCTTGTACTTCTTAATCATCACTTTTGTGCTTTTGAGCCTTTGTTCCTTTGTGCATTTACACTTATAAGCTTTTAAGCCTTTTGTGCCTCACGTACTTCCTGTACCTTCCATACTTCCCATACCTCTCGTACTTTTCGTACCTTTTTTATATACTCAACCCATGAACAAACTTAAAACATTCTTTCATATCCTAATCAAATCTCACACCGATATCGACTATTACCAAGATGTAGTCAGAGCCAGCTATTCCTTTTCATTCAAATACTTCCTCATTTACTATCTCATCCTTGCCCTAGCAACAAGCCTTTATTTTAACTTCCACGACAAACCCAACCTCCAAAACACTTCCTCAACCCTTATCCAACAAGCCAAAGACAACTTTCCCCAAGATCTAAGCATCAAACTCGAATCAGGCATCCTTAGCCTCCAAGGACAAGATCAACCATTCCACATCGAATTTCCTCCCACTCTAGACCAATTTCAAACCTCCACTAAATACCAATACCTAGCTACTTTTGACACTAGCTCAAATACAGCCGCCAAAGATTCCCTCTTAACACTCACCACTCAAGACATTATCGTTCGCCAACCAGATGGGCTAAAACAAACCATTCCCCTTTCCAACCTCGATGCCAATTTAGAGATCAACAACTCCAACCTAGAAGAAAATGCCCAAATTGCCTTGGACGTCACCACCACCCTCATCTCAGCTTTACCTTACCTACTCTTTCTTTTCCTCATCACCATCTATCCAATCATCGCCCTGCTGTTTCTCGCCTTTTTTTCTATACTCACCAACGCCATTGCCAAAATTTTGGGCAAAAAACTCACCTACAAAAAAACATTCCAAATTGGCCTCCACACCATCACTTTCGCAGAAACGGCAGACTTTATTCACCACCTTACCACTCCCAACCTAAACTTCCCCAACTTCTTTACCCTTGCCTTCTTAGCCAGTACTCTTATTGTCATCTTGTTCAACAAAAAGTTAACTTGACCAACCAAGCATGAACAGGAGAAAGTCCATGCACAAACTTTTAGGCTTGATTTCACCCAACTCCACAAACTAGCCATTCCTCAAGAATCAACTATATATTAAACTAAGTTATATGGACCAATCACAAACCCTGCCCAACCAAAACAGCCCCGCAAC
>CBDUQH010000043.1:0-9217 GCA_965369335.1 uncultured bacterium | reverse complement strand
ATTTCTAATTTATCTAATTGCGCTAATTGACCTAAAAAATACCCAAATGTCTAACCCCTTGCAAATGGTGTTTGTTGATTTTTAATAAATTAGAGAAATTAAGTTAATTTACTGCTGGTGGAGGTCTTCTTCTAGGAGGAGTTTTTTGTAGTAGCTGATGTATTCTTTGGCTGGTTTGTCCCAGGAAAAATCTTTTGTCATGGCAGCTTCGATCATATCGTTTTTGAGTTGGGTGTTTTGGATGTATTTTTTGGCTTTATCTAGAGCGTCGATAAAATCTTCGACTGTATATTCGTCAAAAAGAAATCCATCCTTTTGGTGATCAATGGTGTCAGCTAAGCCACCGGTACGACGGGCTACTGGTAGGCCACCGTATCTCATGGCGATGAGTTGAACTAGACCACAGGGCTCGTATTTGGAAGGGATTATAAGTAGGTCAGAGGCGGCATATATTTTGGCTGCTAATGGTTCGTCGTAACGTGTAAAAATTTTAATGTTGGGTTTGTTGTCACCAGCCTGGTGGAGACCCTTTTCGAGTTTGGGGTCGCCTGTGCCAAGAAAGACAAATTGCTGATCTTTGGTAACTATTTGGTTGTCTTCTAAAGCTTTGATAATGAGTTGACATCCTTTTTGTCCTGGGTCAACGCGGCCAACAAAGCCCACCATTAGAGTGTTGGCGTCTTGCTTTAAATCTAGTTCTTTTTGAAGTTGGAACTTGTTTTCTTTTTTACCTTCTGCGTAGTCTGCTGATGAATAATTTTTATAGATATGTGGATCCTGAGAGGGGTCAAAGACGTCCGTGTCTATACCGTTTATGATGCCAATGATAGAGTCTTTTTTGCCTTGGAGTTCCTGGTCAATATCTTCTCCATATTCTGGAGTTAAGATTTCATGGGCATATGTGGGGCTAACAGCTACGACTAAGTCTGAATGGAGGATTCCTTCGAGAAGAAAGTTGGTGTGGTTGTCTCCACCATCCCAATCAAGAATACGACAATCTCCTGGGACAAGTCCTAGTTTGGGAACGACCGGGGTTGAAGTATCACCTTGATAGGCTAAGTTGTGGATATTGGTGATGTATTTGTAGTGGTCTTGATGGTACTTGTGTTTGAGAAGCGTTGGAATTAACGATACATGCCAGTCATGGAGATGGATGATGTTGGGCTGCCAATAAGTAGTTTTGTTGAGCCAAGTACTTATAGCGAGAGCAAAAACAGCGTATTTGTCGGCGTGGTTATCGGAGGCGTCTGTGTGTTGTGAGAGATATTTTTCTTCACCAAATAGATAGATAGGGACCTTTGGATCTTTTAGGTGGGTTAAAAAAACGGTGACAGGAAGCCTTTGTTTGTCGTAGATAATCTCAAATTCTTCGACAGTGACCCATGATTCCTGGGGTTTAATTTCTGGGTGTTTGGGTAGGGCTATTCTTACATCGATGCCTTCTTTGGTGAGGGCTTTTGGCAGACTGCTGCCAACGTCACCGAGACCACCAATTTTGTAGAGTGGGTAAGCTTCGTTGACAGGAAAGAGAACTTTCATAGTTAGCTAATTATGAAGCAGTTTATTGTAGATATTCAACGTTGATTTGTCCTAGTAGGAAAGTGTTATCTTGTGAAGCCAAAGGGGCTTTGATATACCAGCTTATTTCATTGTGGTCTGTTAGTTGGGCATTAGTAGCGTCGAAAATGGTTTCATAGTAATAGACCCCGTTGTCTAGTTCAGAAGGCTTGTAAGTAGTGAAAATATATTCGATTTGGTTTAGATCTATTTCGGCAAAAAGACTTTGTGCTCCTGTAAGATTTGGCTTGTCGTAAGATAAAATAGGGTCTGAGGCAATGAGAGAAGGGTTGGGAGGATTGTCTAAGAATGATTGGATGGTGTCGTAGGTTTTGTTTTTTTGGTAAAGACTAATGCCATCTTGAGAGATTAGTGACCAAGGTAGATTGTTGATTTGAGGGTGGCTAATAAGACGTTCGTTGTTGGTGTAACCTTGTACAGGTAAGAAACCCAAGAAAAGAATGGGGGTGTTTTTTTCGTAGTTGAAAGGGATAGAAACTAGAGTTCTGTTGCGTTCGAGTAATATTTTGGAAAAGAAACTAATGTAGTTTTGATCTTTTTCGTCAAGATTGTGTTGTTTTTGGCTTTGCCTGGTGGTCAACTGTTCAGATTCAAGTGGGTTTTGTGAGATTGCGGCGCTAATTCCCAAACCACTAAGGGTTATGAGCAAGACGCTGGGGATGAGCAAAGATTGCATAGTGGAAAGGCTATTTTAGTGATTCAATGGCAACAAGTGTACCTTCGGAGAGCATAGTTAGAGCGGCTCCCCCACCAGTACTGATAAAGTCGATCCCATCTTCCATATCGAGTTCAGTGAGAGCTGTTTCTGTGTCTCCACCTCCGACTAAAGTAAAGGCAGGTGTGGTGTTGACGGCATCGGCTACGATTTTGGTACCTTGTTGGTACTTGGGATCTTCAAAGACACCCATAGTTCCATTCCATATAACTGTCTTGGCAGTTCTTATGATAGAAGCAAATTCTTCGGCTGAATTCTTGGTGATATCTTTTTTGTTTTCTATTACCTCTGCTATGTGGACATTTTCAGGCAGACCTTCTCTACCTCGAAGGTCAACTGCACTTTTACCACCGACTAAGATGTGTGAAGCTTTGTGGGCAAAAACTTCTATAAGTGGTTCTTTTGTTTCTAGTTTGGCCCCGCCAATGATAACTACTAACGGCTCTTCAGGTTCATTTCTAACTCTGGTTAAGACTTCAATTTCTTTGGCTACTTGAATTCCAGCAAAACTGGAGAGGTGTTTGGGGATGCCAACCATTGAGGCGTGTTCTCGATGACAGTTGGCAAAAGCCTCGTTGACATAGCAGTCTGCAAGTTTGGCTAGTGCCATGGCAAAATCGGCATTGTTGTCTTCTTCTTCTGCCCAAAATCTTAAATTGTCTATTAATGAGATGGGGTAGGTGTGAGGAACGCTTAGTTGGTGATAATCTTTGTTGTATTCGATAAATTCTACTTTCTCGCCAGATAGTTGTTCTATGATTGGGACCATGGGGCGAAGGCTACTTTCTTGTTTGTATTGGCCTTCGGGTCTGTTTTGGTGTGAAAGTAGGATGAGTTTGGCATTTTGGTTTCTAAGGGCTTTGATGGTGGGAATGACGCTTTCTATTCTAGTTGTATCTTGGACTTCTCCGTTTTCGATTGGAACGTCAAAATTGCATCTAATGATGACTTTTTTATCGGTGAATTGGTCAAGATTGTTTTGAATTGTTTTCATGGTTTAGCCCTTAGTGGATTCTATTGATGCCACTATATCAAACTAGAGTGAGTTGAACAATTGGGAGGAAGTCTTTATTCTAGTAGCAAATGTGCAGTATACTGGATGAGATTAGTTTTTCTCTAATCTCAGATTAGCAACTGCAAATTGCGATAATAAATAGGGATTAGTATGAGCGCTCTTGGGACAGGCATGGAGATGCTTTGTTAGTTTATTTGAATTTAAATAAGGTTAACGAGGATATATGTCTAACTCAAAATGTAGTGTAGCTTATTTCAGTGCAGAATACGGATTACAAGCCGATTTGCCTTTGTATGCAGGTGGCTTGGGAGTGTTGTCTGGAGATACGGTCAAAGAAGCGGCTGATCAAAATATGCCATTTGTGGCTGTGGGGTTGTTGTATAGAGGAGTAAAAGCTATTCAGAAGATTGATGAGAAAGGTTGGCAAAGTGAGGAAGACTTTGAAATTGATCCAGTCTCGTGCGGATTTGAACATGTTTATGCAACAGATGACCCTGATCAACCTCTATTTATTCGAATTCATTTGACTAAAGAAGATGTTTGGGCCAGGGTGTGGAAAAAGACCGTGAACAAAACTACTTTGTATTTGTTAGATACAGATACAGATCAAAACGAACCTGATGATCGAGAAGTGACCCATGCTTTGTATTATGGGACTGAAGAAGTGTTGATTAAACAACAGATGATTTTAGGAATAGGTGGAATAAAACTTTTGAGAGCTTTGAATATTGAACCTTCTTTGTATCATGTGAATGAAGGTCGTCCAGCTTTTCTGTATTGGCAGCTGATTCGGCAGTATATGGATCATGAGTCTTTAAGTTATGCCGATGCCGTGAAGAAAGCTAAGTCTAAAATTGTTTATACCAATCACACTTTGGTAAAGGCGGGTAACCAAGCTTATGACACCAATTTGTTAAAAAATTATGCTTTGTATTACGCTGAGAAAATGGGAGTGACAATTGATGAGTTGTTGCAACCAGGGTTTGATCAAGAATCAGGTAAATTTAGTATGACAGACTTTGCTTTAAACACTTCGTTTAAAGCCTCAGCGGTGAGTCAGGTACATTACGAGTTGTCAAAAAATCTTTGGCCAGGTTATGAGTGGGTAGGGATAACTAATGGAGTTCATTTGCCTACCTGGCAAGACGAAGAGATTAGAAATTGTGATTTGAGTGGTGATGAGCTTTGGTATTTACATCAGAGGAAAAAGAGGGAGACGATGGAGTTTTTACAGCAGCATACAGGGTTTGGATATGACCCTGAAAGATTAGTGCTGTGTTGGGCAAGAAGGATTGCAGGGTATAAGAGACCGAATTCTTTGTTTGCCGATGTGAAGAGACTGGCAGCGATATTGAAAAACGTGGATAGACCAGTTCAATTATTGATGGCCGGTAAAGCACATGCTAAAGATACTGCAGCAAAAAAGATGTTGCAGGAGATGATTGGACATATGGGGACTGAACTGTCCGGTCATGCTTTGTTTGTGCCTAATTATAATATTGATGTAGCCAAGATGCTGGTCAAAGGAGTTGATGTTTGGGTGAATACACCAATTATGGGGCAAGAGGCTAGTGGGACTTCAGGGATGAAGGCAGTGTCTAATGGAGTACTGCAGCTGACCGTTGAAGATGGTTGGGCAGCAGAAGTTGATTGGCATGATTTGGGTTGGAGTTTAGATAGTAATCATATTTCTGAGACCTTTTACTTTAGGCTGGAAGAAGATATTGTTCCAGCCTACTATAAAAGAGACGAAAATGGTGTACCACAAGGCTGGTTGTCGATGATGAAGGGGTCAGTTGGATTGAGTGAAAAATTTTCGAGTAAGAGAATGTTGGATGAATATAAAGAGAAGCTGTATATTTGTTAGTTAAGGAACACATGGCTGAGGATAAGAAAAAGGAAGAAAAACCCAAAAAAGAAGAAAAGGCCAAAGAAGAGAAGCCGGTGGAAGAGGCTGCAAAAAAAGAAGAAGCTAAGCCTGTGAGTGAAGATAAAAAAACTACAGAAAGTGGAGATAAAGCCGCTTCGAGTGAGGCCAAATCAGAGGATAAACCCGCTGAAGCTGATAAAAAAGAGGCTGATAAGCCAGCCGAAGAGGAAAAACCTGTAGAGGGGGAGAAAAAAGAAGACGAAAAAAAGACTGAAGAAGCCAAACCTGCTGATAGTGAAAAAAGTGAGAATCCACCTAAAGAGGGGGATAAGCCTACTGAGGGTGAAGGAGCTAAAACTGAAGACAAACCCGCAGAGGAAAATAAAGCAGATGATGGGGAGAAAAAAGAAGACGAAAAAGCAGCTGAGGGTGAGAAAAAGGACGATGAAAAACCAGCAGATGGTGAAAAGAAGGCCAGGCGTTTTTCTTTGCCATTTTTTAAGAAAGGCGAGAAGAAAGAAAAGGAAGACAAAAGTGCTGAAAAAGGAAATGAAGACAAAGATCATCCGCTATCCCCTATCGAAGCTGTTGATGCTTTGGATCCAGATACAAGCCCAGATGAATCAATTGTGGAATTAGAATCTTCTTTGAATCAACAAATTGCTGATACAGAGGAAAAGAGCTACTTAACCTTTTCGATGAGTAAGAAAAAATTGTTTGTGATGAGTACTATCGTGTTTGTGATGATTTGGGTGATTCCTGGAGTTGTTTATGGTGTGCCAATGGTTATGAACTGGTGGGAGTCAAGAAATCAAGAAGAAGAAATTTTGTCAGAAGAAGAAGTCCAAGAGGATGTAGTTTCGGTCAGAGTTAAAAGTAATGCTGGGGAAGAAGTAAATGCTGCTTTGGTAGAAGTGTTGAAGAGTGGAGGTTATGAATCGATTGAGGTTTTGGAAGAAAGTGAGAGTGAGTATGAATATGATTTGGCTGTGGTGACTAAGATTGGTGATGATGTGCTGAAGCAAGAATTGGAGGCTTTGTTGGGGCAATTTTATGATGTAGCAAGTGCCAGTGCAGAGTTGTCCGATGATAGTGAAATTTCTGCTTTGATCCAAGTTGGTGCTAGTAATCAAGTAGTGTCGGTGAACCTGGAGAATGATGAAGGCGAAACTAATTCTGAGAGTGGAGAATAATTTGATCTAGCTATGGCTAAAAGAAAAAGTAACAAAAAGTTAAAGATTGGGTTAGATGTAAAGTGGCTAGTATTTTTTTTAACTTTGGCCATTACAGGGCTTAGTTATTGGTTGGTTAGACTAAAAAAAGAAGTGGCTAGTTGTAGAAGTGAAAATATCAAGTGCCAGCTAGCTACAAAAGATGATAGGTTCCTCTACATAGGTCGAGACTTTAGGATTGGCGTGACTCAAGATCAAGTAGTAGAGAGGCTATATCACAGGTTGAACATGTCTGATGCAACTATTGACCCGTTTGACCCCGTGACTACAGTAGTGAACGAGAAGAGTATTGAAGACACTAGAAGTTTGACCTTTTACTTTTCTGGCAAAGAGGGTGAGGCGTTGACCAAGGCTTATTATGAAAAGATTCTAGAAATTTTTGAAAATAATGTTTACTTGCTTCAAGACCAAAAGACAGTCTTAAGGGATAAAGCTGGCTGGGAAGAAGAGATTTCTCGTTTTTACAATCCAGATTACTCTATTGGCTGTTCAGTGACTACATTGAATAAGGTCGAAGGAAATGTTTATGGTGTGGTGCAGTACAAAAAATTTCCAAACGTGTCTGTGATTTGCAACGATGGAGACATTCAACAATCGAGTGAAATAGTTTTTTCTTACAATGAAGTAAATGTTAAGTGATTTTATACAGGGATGTCGTAGGTAAAGATTCGGTGTCTTTGATGGTCGAGCTTGATCATTTCTTGGGGAGTAAGTTTCTCTAAATATCCACGGATGGGACGGATAGCCTTGTCGTGAGAGACAATGATAATGTTGACCTTGTCGCGCTTTATGCGGTCTAAAATCTCACGCAGGGCTGGGATGACTCTTTGTTCTACTTGGATCATGCTTTCACCTTCTGGTGGAGCTTCGCGGTATGAATCTTCGACGATTTGATAAAGTTCGGGCTGGTTTTCTTTGATTTCTTTTTTGAGTTTGCCGTTGGCGATACCGTTGGATCTCTCGATTAGACGGTCATCAATGTTGACTTCGATGTTCGGATGATATTTCATGATATGCTCTAGAGTTTGCTCGGTTCTTTTGAGTGAAGATCTATAAGCGATGTCGATGGGTTCATTTTTTAGAATTAGGCTGGTTAGTTGGCATTTTTCGTGCCCTCTTTGGGAGAGTTCGACGTCTATTGGGCCAGTGTAAATGCCTTTTTGGTTGTAGACGGATTCACAGTGAATGACAATATAGAGTCTTTTAGTTTGTTGGGCTATTTGTTGGGTTTTAGAGACAATTAGATTATCAATGTGTTTTTTTATTTGTTGAAATACTTCGTCGGACGGTTTACTGGCATCGATTTCAATAAGGAGATTATCTTTTTTGATATGGCTAAACATAGGCTCCGTAAGCCGGTGATAGTCTTCAATCTTTGAGGCGATAACTTGTGGTGTGTCGTCTGGTCTACCTCTTGAAATAACGCGTTCGACTGCTTGTGCGTCAGATAAACTTAAGAAAAAAACGGCATCAATTTTGGTGTTTTTTGCCGTGAGCAAATCTTTGAGTAAAAAATACTGGTTGTTGGTTCGAGGATAGCCGTCAAAGATTAGGTTGTCACACTGAAATTGATTGAGATTGTCTACTAGAATGTCGGTAACGACACCATCGGGGAGTAATTTGCCTTTTTGGTTGACTAAGTGATCTATAATTTCGGCTTTGGGTGAGGTCTTTTTGGCTTCTTTTCTGATAAGGTCTCCGATTTCAATATGGTTTAGGTCATAGTGTTCTGCGATTTTGATTGAGAGTGAGGTTTTGCCTGCTCCTTCTGGGCCAATGAGGACGATGTTCATAGTTATGGTTGAAAATGTATATTTGGGGTTAAATATTAATGTGATGAGAACTGGATTATTGTGTCATTGTAGCTTTATATGGAGAAAAAAGGAACCAAAGAGTTAGTTGTGACATGTAGTTGGATAACTAGAACAAAAGGATGTTAGTTTTTGGTTTAAGGGGTAAGAAATAGGATCTAAAATTTGAGCTTTTAAAAGGTGTGAATAGGCTTGGGTGGGTTGGTTGTTTTGGAGGAGTTGATCCGAGAGAATAAGGTGAGATGTGATTAAGTTTTGTTTGGCTTCTTGGTTATTTGGGTCAATTTCAAGCGATTGTTGATAGTATTTAATGGCAGTTTCTAAGTCGTTTTGATATTGACTAATGACTCCTAGGTTAAAAAGGGGTTGGGCAAATTTTGGGTTTAGTATGAGAGCTTGCTGAAAAGCTTGTTGAGCTGGGATTAATTGTTGGCTGGTTTGATAGGCTTGACCCAATTGCCACCAGACTGTGGGGTTTTGTGGAGTTGAATGTGTGGCTTGTGACCAAAGAGTAATGGGGGTGCTCCAATAGTGGTTTTGTCTGATGGTTAAGTATGAGTAAAAGAGTGCTATGAAGATAATGAGTAAGACAGAAATGTTTTTGGTAGGTTTATGTGTAAATAGCTTTACTAAGATAGTGGCGACTAAAAGGCAAAAACCAAAAGAGGAAAGATAAGTGTACCTTTCGCTTAGGATTAGGGCTGTGGGAATAAGGTTGAGGACTGGAATGAGAGATATTAGCAGCCATGACAAGCTGAAGCTGATTAAGGGATGTTTGTATTTTAACTTGACGATTAAAAAGATCAGGGTAAGAAGAAAAAGGGTGGCAAATAGTGTCGGTGGTTGAAGAAAACTTTGTGTATGGATAGCTGCCTGGTTAAATTGTGGCAAGGTATAGGTATATATATTGGTAGGGATGGTGTGGGAGAAACTTAGGTTGGTGGGGAGGAGGTAAAGTTGGAAATATTTGGCGATGGCTTTGAAACTGATTTGAAG
>CBDUQH010000042.1:0-9226 GCA_965369335.1 uncultured bacterium | reverse complement strand
CACCCACCCATCTCCACCAACTACACAACACACTTTATTTCCACTCACTCCAACCAACACCAACTCAACTTCCACCGATGAATAACCCTTTAGCACATCTTCAACCCCCTCCACCAACACCTCATTACAACTCTCCCACTCACTCAAACCATCACACATCTCTCTAACCTGCCCCATTACCGACTGATACAAAGATCCCACATTTAAAAGTTGCCTAGTATCTTTTAAAACCAACACCAACCAACACTTTTCCATCAGGCTCTTTGAAGTCAAACTCACTTCTTCAACTCCAACCCACACACCACTTCCACTAGTACCTTTTACATAAGAACTTACATACTCATACATCTGGAATCAATCTAACTCAACTCAAGTCACTTTGCAAGATCTATCCGGCTGTATCAAACAAAACTAAACCACCAAGGCAAAAACTATCACTACCAACACCATTACCAAATGCATCCAAGCCATCAACCTCAAAGGCAACTGTATCACACCACCCAAAGCAGCCAACATCATCTCCACTTGACGTATCACCACAAACGCAAACAGTAAGTACATCAATAAACCCAACAGATAAAACAATTTCAACAACACAAACACGTCATCCAGTGAAATCGTCAATAAATCAAAACTATCCATTTTTTTGACCATTGATCATTGTTAATTGACTTCTCATCGTACTCTCCCTTCAATTTTTTCTCTCTCCTCTTCCAACATCAACTCATTTAGAAGTTTAACCACCACTTCAGGGTTTGGCACATCCTCAAAATCCAACTCTCTTTGCTCTCCAGCAGTCTGCATGTAAACATTTCCATAATGCAACAAACTCCTCAAAGCCCCACCCAACTCAAATGTCACATCCTCCACTTTATCAATTTTTGCCTCACTCACCCTCTTATAAAGAAGTGAATAAAAATCGTAATCAATAATCCTCTCATCCGTAATAATATACACATTAAAATACCAAGCCAAAAAACTCTCAAAAGCATACCCAAAAACCAACAAATACCACACCATTACAGTCAATATTTGATAAGTTGCCGGTAGGGCTAAATAAATAGGTAAAAACGGAAACACAAACGGAACAAAGACTCCAACTAAACTACCAAACATCCAACCCAAATTGGTCACAACATGTCTTCTCAGCAAAAGTAATATTTTTTCCTCCGGATCTTGCGTCTCAAACCGCACTCCCCTTGGGCGAACCATAAAAGCCGCCATCAACCCTTCATCCTTTTTACTTTGACGAATTACTTCAGAATATTCCTCTGGTTCTCTCACCAAAGGTTTTCTTTTTTCTTGAACCACACCACCAGATTGTTTCTCATCAGACACATAAACATCTTCCATCTTTAAATTCTACCACAAGCCTCTAAGCTTTTATGCCTCTACGCCTTTAAGCTTTTTTCCATTCCACTACTTCTTCTCAATATTAAACAATCCAGACTTTAGTGCAATCCTTCCCGGGGCCCTCAAATTAAATGCTTTTTTAAACTTGACAGGATCAATAAAATACTAAAATTGATCCTGTCACCCCTCGGAGTTTCCGAATGCGAAGCCGGCTAAATCGCCGAGCGAGCAAGTCGTGAAACGAAGTGGGGCTACTTCTTCTCAATATTAAACAATCCAGACTTTAGTGCAATCCTTCCCGGGGCCCTCAAATTAAATGCTTTTTTAAACTCCAACCCATCAATATCCACACCTCCTTTATTTGTCTGAAAATGCACATTTGCTGTCACTCCATTTTCACTATACGTCACACTCACTCCACTCACGCTCGAATATCCACCGCCCAACACATTAGCCCTATCTCTCAGCTCATTTTTAGAATAAGGATTCCCTCCCCAACACGGCCCTTCAGGTGTCACTCGATCATCGCTTTGACCATGTTTCACCAACACTACCCAGGCATTCAAAATATCTGCCATCTCTTCACCATTCAACCAAGGGTGGCTTCTTCCACAACTGTCCCCAGACCTACTCTTATACCATCCTTTATAAAACCAAGGGCTTTCTGATTTTTTCTCATAAGCTTCGCTAGTCCACCCACTTCGCCCACTTGGTGTATCCCAAAATGCTGGAGTTGAATGACCTTGAGCCGTATACGATTCTTGATATCCACCAGAGGTAGAAGCATACCAAGCTGAAAACGGCTGCCCTCCAGATACCAACACCCATCCTTTTGTCGCATTCACAGCCTCAGCCCACTTACCACCTTTTGGGCTCGCCTTCACCACCTGACAACTCTCAGTTGCACAAATCGAACCAGCCCCATTGTTTGTATAAGCCAATGCATACGACCTTGCCGCCACAGCTTGAGCCTTCAAAGCTTCCATTCCCCCTTCATCACCCCACGAACCAGGCATCTCATACAACCTATGCACATAATCTTCAATGCTATACGTACCCAACCCTTGTACTTGAATCTGAATATCAGTTGAATAATCTTTTTTAAGCTCAACTCCACCATAATAAGCCTTCAAAATATCTTCCGCATTTTGTCCAGATTTTGCCCTTCCAAAAGCCCCATATTGACTCATCCCTTTAAAGTGGGGTGCCCCAAACGAAAACGCTGCAAAGGCAGGACTAAAGCCCGGGTTATAATCTGGCCTGCTTGCAGGATCGTCTGCCAACGGCACATTTCCCACACTAGTTTGAAAAGTCCCCGCCTTTTCAGCCAAAATCTCTTGCTGTCTTGCCGACAACTCTGCAATTTGTGCCGACAGTACTTGTTGGTACTCTTTGGCTTTTGCAATCTCAACCTCATAAAACCCAGCCTGCTCATCCAATCTCACTTGTAAATCAGCCAAATAAACTCTATCTTCTTCCAACTTCTTCACATCTCTCTCCAAAGCCAACAACTCTTCAGTCGTCGCAGTAATCACTGACCGATCTTCATTAGCTGCCACTGCTTGATAAGTTACTTCTCTCATTATTTCACTCACTTTACCTCTCGAAAAAAACACCATCAACACAGGGTTCACTCTACTCCTCTTGTAATACCTCCTTACTCGCTCACTCAATACTTGAAAGTCCCCAGCCAACCTCTCTTCTCTCTCAGCGATACTTACAGCCAACTCATCCAACTCTCGCTCAGCCGCCACCAACTGACCTCCAATTGATTTTACTTGTGCACTCAGCTTGTTGACCTCACTTTCTAGAGGTTTTGTGGCAGCTTCAGACAATTTTCTCTTGTTTTCCAAATCAGCTATCTGCTCACCCAAACACTCCAAATTACAATCCTCAGCTTTAACTTGAGTAAAACTCACCAACACCACCCCAACAAATAGACTAATCCAAACAAACAATATACGCATACTCTCACTTTAACATTTTTAACCTCAAATTCCACCCAAAACCCATCAAAATCAAACATTCCTCAAACCATTTAAATCCAGACGAAATAGAGGTAAAATAACCCATAACTCAAAACATCTCACCAAAAAACAAATACATTTATGAAAATCTTTAAGACAGTCATAGTTCTAATTTTTTTGGTTTTTAGTCTCTTTTTTTCAGACACCAACGCTTTTGCCCAAGGACAAGACTTAGAATTTGTGCTTTGTGCCCAAGCTGGAGAAGAATTAGCACCAGAGTGTCTCCGCTGTGTCACAGGTGCATCCGACATCACTGCCATCCAATCTATGTCTTCAGAAGAGCTTCAAGACACCAAAGGAGTCTGGACAGCCATCGGCTGCATCCCCACCACCCAAAACGGCCTCGCCAAAACCACCATCAGATTAGGTCTAAGCTTAGGTGGCGGTTTTGCTCTCCTACTCATCCTCTACGGCTCAGTCCTCACTTCAATCTCAACCGGCGACCCCACTAGAGTCAAACAAGGTCAAGACATCATCGTCGCCGCCATCAGTGGTATAGTCTTTATCATTCTCTCCATCGCTCTCTTCCAATTCATCGGCGTCCAAATCCTCCAAATCCCTGGCTTAACTTCATAACCCAAAACTCACACAAAAATCTTGTACAATGATCACAACATGTTCAACAAGATCTTGTTTTCAATCCTATTAGTCTTAATCTTATTCATTCTAATTCCTAATCCCACCTTAGCTCAAGTAAGCGAATGCCAATCAGTCACAGTATCCTCCTACAATATTCAACCGGGTGAAACTGTCACCATCACTGCCACAGGATGTACTTCAGAATATGTTGACATATTTTTATGGTATGACACTGAACCAGGTTCCCCAGATGACGACGAATCCAGAAACGAAAACTTAAACAATGCGGATATACAATGGACCACAAATCCCATCAACACACTAGGTCGATACGAAGTAATAGTCAGTACACCCACAGATTGGATGAACGTTGTTGGGGTTGTAACTGTCTCAGAAACACCCCCTCCCACTCCCCCAACAACATCAGGATACTGTAACACTTTTGTAATCTCTCCTGAATCTGGTCCCTCCTCAACCAACTTCGTAGCCTCTGGCACGGGATGTCCTAAAGACGACAGGAGTGGTGAATACTACTTTCAATACACCAAACCAGACGGAAATACTGAAGGAACATTGTCTTTTCCTTTTCCAAGCAGGAACTCATTTAGTCAAACCTTACCCAATCTATCTCAGCAAGGAACTTACTCGGTCTACTTATTGTACAAAGACAAACCTCGAACAGAAGAAAATATTCTTGCAGTAAACACCTTCACTGTTACTGAAACCAATCAAGCCGACTGTGGTGACGAAGTAGCCAACGCCGAACAATGCCCTCTATCATGCCCCGCCTATTCTTCCGGAGGCAGAATTGTCTGTGGTCAACCCACTTTTTGCGTTGCACCTTACAGTTGTAAATCCTCTTGTGCACCAAATGAATATATTTGGTCAGCTGGTAACGAAGAGTGTCGTCAGGGTGGAAACGATTCTGCAGTCTGTTGTATACCTCTTAGCACTTGTACTTTTCCAAACACTTGTAGGAACTCTTGTTTAGCAGGTGAAACTTCGTACAGTACAGGCAATAATGAATGCCGACAAGTGACTGGCAATAATGCAGCCGTCTGTTGTATTCCTCCAGCCCCTACTTCCTACGCAGATGCTGACTTTTTACTCTGCGCACAACTAGACGAAGATCTGGCTCCTGAATGCCTTCGTTGTGTTACAGGACTACAAGACATCGAAACTATCAAAACCATCCCTCCCCAACAACTCAAAGAGGTTGCTGGGGTCTGGACAGCCTTTGGCTGCATCCCCACTGCCAGAAACTCAATAGTCAAAACAGTCATCCGTCTAGGCCTTAGTCTCGCCGGAGGCTTTGCCCTCATCTTCATCATTTTTGGCAGCTTCAGTGTCGTCACTTCCCAAGGCAACCCCGAAAAACTTCAACACTCCAAAGAAATTGTCACCTCAGCCCTAGTCGGCCTCCTCTTCATCATCCTCTCCATGGCCATTCTCCAATTCATCGGCGTCCAAATCCTCCAGATCCCACAACTCTAATCTTTCACTTCCTCCTCTACACCTAGTACAATGAACCTACCATGTTGCCCAAAAAAATCATTTTCTCCTTAGTTTTGATTATCCCGCTCTTTCTATTCGCTCAACCAATCAAAGCCCAAGTCCAACCCATTGGTTGTTGTCCATCTGATCGTAACAACAACGATCCCTGTTCAGTAGGTGGAGAAATCGGTTTCTGCATCCAAAATGCCAGCAACAACGACTCTTTAGGTCCAATCAACCAAACCTGCACCACAAACAACTTTTGTTTTCCCTACAAAGAAGAATCACAGCTCCCTTGTTGTGCAAACGGTACAGGCGAATGGTCATCTTGTTCAGGCCCTTCACCATTAACAGGTTTTTGCATTTCATCAGAATGGAATCCTTACTCATCATCATGCTCTTCAGGTTTAGTTTGCGGCTACCTCCACAACCCCGATGAACCTGAAGACTGTTGTGAATCAGGCAGCAGCCAAAGTCAAACTTGTAGCCTCGCCGACGGCTCTTCAGGTTACTGTAGCCAACTTGGTGGCAGTCAGTGTACTTCTGGACTTCTTTGCAGACCAACCCCCGACTCCAACCCTAACTGCTGCAACCCTGGCAGTTCACGCCTATCTGAGTGCTCCATGGAAGATGGCACTCTTGGTCAATGCCAAACCGCTTCAGAATCCGATAATTGCAGCACCAGTGGCCTAATTTGCCAAGCCCCAGATGGGCCTGGCTCTTACCAGTGCATCTGCCAAAGCCTCGGTGCCGGTGGCTACTCCTGCGACGCTCTAGACCAATGTTCTCCTGGCTTTGAACCAGACTACAGTCTTTGTCGAGACTATCCAACTGGTGGAGACATTCCTTGCGGCAGTGTTGGCAGCTACTGTGACATGGGGGCTTGCATCACTCCAGGATCTAATGAATTAGGAGATACTTGCAACACTAGCGCCGAGTGTGTCAGAGGACTAACATGCGAAAATATGTTTGGTGAAAAAGTCTGCACCAAACCACTTGGAACAGTAAGTATTGGTGGCAGTTGCAAATACACTCAGGAGTGTCAAGCAGATCCAGATCCAGACAACTTTGAAACTTTTTGCGGTTATGATAGCGACGGCGACGGAGATCTAGAATCATGCGCTATTGCAGGATTACCAGATGGCTGTACTTGTTTCACCAGAGAACTATCACCATACGTAGAAGAGTACGATAACTGTAGGCAAGCAGGGCCTGATCTTTACCACGAATGCAACCAGTGTAACGGTGTCTGGAGCGCTATCGGCTGTATTCCCTCAGACAAAAACCTTCTCACCAAAATCATCATCCAATGGAGCATGGGTATCGCCGGAGGTTTCGCCCTTTTATTCATCCTAGTTGGCAGCTTCATGACTTCAATCTCTCAAGGCAGCCCAGAAAAACTTCAACAAGCCAAACAAATCATCTCATCTGCTATTTTTGGTCTCCTTTTTATTATCCTCTCAGTCGCCATCCTCCAATTCATCGGCGTCCAAATCTTTCAAATCCCCGGACTCTAAGCTTTTGTGCATTTGTGCTTTTAAGCTTCTCTCCCCTCAGATATAATATCCCCATGAAACGCTTCCAACATTTCTTTTCTCGCATTCTTACAAGCTTTTGTACCTTTGCACTTTTGAACCTCTCTCCCTCTCCAGCCCATGCTCAAATCAACTTTGACGAAATAAATCCTGTCGCCGACAGATTCAACGGTGAAAATTTGGTTACAAATTTACTCGGCGGTAACGGCACTCTCCCAGGCATCCTCACTATCTCCATCATCCTTGGTGGCCTTCTTCTTCTGGTTATGCTCATTGCTGGTGGCTTTACCATGCTCACCAATCCAACTAGCCCAGAAGGCCAAGCCAAAGGTAAACAAAGAATCACTTGGGCTGTTGTTGGCTTTGTCCTTCTCTTTTCCAGCTATTGGATTATCCAAATTCTCGAAATCATCTTCGGCATCGCCATCGTTTAAACGACACAAATTCTCTACAACATATTTTCAAAGCAACATTTGTCTGACACCCAACAAAAACCAATAACAACCCAAGTCCCAGTCAGACAAATCATTAGCGAGCCAACTAATACTTCAAAGTCTGCAACACATCAAGAGAGCGGCTTTGAAAATATGTTTGTAACAAAAGTGCAACAATCACCCACTCAAACAAAAATGTTTGTTATTTGAAATTTGATACTTGGTGCTCACTTCCGTCCATACTCTCCAAACTTCCCACCCCCAAACCGTCTTTCTCTCGTTCCATACTCACCCAAAGCCTTAGCAAACTCCTCTTTTCCAAAATCGGGCATCAACACATCAGTAAAATAAAGTTCACTATACTCACTCTGCCACAACATAAAACCACTTAATCTTTTAGTTCCCCCTGGCCTAATAATCAAATCTGGATCAGGCATCCCATTAGTATCAAGATATCTTTCCAACACTTCTTGTTCAACACTCTTGTCACTTGTTGCTTGCCTGCCCGCCCTTTGGCTTGGTTGTTTGTTGCTTTCTTCGAGCAATCTTTTGATTGCCCGAAGAATCTCATCCCTTCCCCCATAATTAAGTGCAAACGTCACTGTAATCTTGTCATTACCTTTAGACTTCTCCACAATCTCTTTAATGCCTTTTCGGATGTCTCTTGGAAATTTCTCCATATCACCAATCACTTTTAACCTCGCACCTTTTTTTATCATCTTCATCGCATATCTCTTCAATGCCAACCGAAACAACTTCATTATTCCCCCAACTTCCTCTTCACCCCTTTTCCAGTTTTCACTACTCCAGGCCCAAAAAGTAATATACTCTATCCCCAACTCCCCAGCTACTTCGATCAATTCTTCAACTCTATTCTCCAACACAAACTTATGCCCCGCAAAAGCATTCTTTCCTTTCGCTTTAGCCCACCGTCGATTCCCATCCATAATTATCGCAACGTGTCTTGGTATCTTCTCTAAATCAATATTCATCACTCACCTTACTAAATGTTATCTTCGTCCCCACAAACCTTTCTTCAATTAATGTCTTATACAAATTACCTTTTTTTAAGCCACCCACAATATAAGAATCCACCCCCCTTTTTGCACTCTCCAAAGCTTCTTCCACTTTATGAAGCATCCCTCCAGTTACATCAAACCCATTTGTCTCATGCACGTGTTTTTTCAACTCTTCAAAACTATTTTGGTCAATCGACTCAACCACTTTCCCATCCACCATAAACCCTTCAGTTTCACCACAATGAATAATCTTTTTAATTTCAAAATCACTCTCCAACTCAACCGCCAAAAAATTCAATATCTTTTCAGTCGACCAAATCGTGAAATCTCTTTCACCTCCCAAAACAGTATCCCCAAAAAACACTGGCAGCAACCCCAATTCCAATACCTTTTTAACATTCTCCTTCACAAATCTTTGGCTCTCTAAACCAGCCAATACCATGTTACTTATCCTCATCGACACCGCCGGCAATCCTTGTTTCAAGCACTCATCCACCACCAACCTATTCAACTTACTCGCCGCATCTTCCACCACTGCATATCCATAAACACTTTCATCGCCAACTTTTCCTTCAATTGTTTTATACTTCTCCGCTGGCACGTGTGCAAAACTACCCGATCCATGACCCAAAATCACAAGATATTCCTCTCCCCAAGCCCTCTTTACTTGCTTTACCACATCCACCAAAACTTCCTCACGCAACGAGTAAGGTTTACTCTTATTAGTTATCAACGACCCACCAAGCTTTATCATCACTACTTTTTTTTTCATCTTCCTCTTACTC
>CBDUQH010000041.1:0-9467 GCA_965369335.1 uncultured bacterium | reverse complement strand
GGTGGCCTCCTTATTATTCAATATTAAGAAACTTGAGTTTCTTAAGTGACTTATGATTAATTGTTTGTTTCTTTTTGTTGTTTAATTGCGTTAAGAGCGTATACAAGTCCTCTGGTTGGGCCTTGGATAACGTTGACCAAACCATAAACTGGAGCTTGGATTTGACCAATGAGTTTGGCAACAAGTTCAGCTTTGGAAGGTAGTTTGGATAGGTTCTCGGTTTCTTGGTAGGTGAGGACTTTGTCATCGAGTAGACCGAGTTTGATTTCTAAAGCTTCGTTGTCTTTGGCGAACTCAAACATGGCTTTGAGAGCAGAAACGGCGTCTTGGTAGGAAAATAGAAAAGCGTTGGGGCCGTTTAGAGCTTTGTCTAGATCGGAGTTGTTTGTATCAACTTTGTCCTTGAGAGCAATTTTGACAATTCTGTTTCTGGCGACAACTAGTTGTCCGCCAGCTTCGGCAATTTTGGCTCTAAGCTCTGTTTGAGCTGAAGAGTCAAGGCCGGAATAGTCAGCGATAACGACTGATTTGGAGTCGTTTAGTTTTTGGGTTAGATCTTTTAGGAGATCTTGGTTTTTTTGACTAGGCATGAGTTCCTTTGGAACAATTTCTAAGTTTTAATTTTTCTAATTGACCTAGAAAATTAGTGATCACCAATGACTAAGTAGTTGCGGTTTGTGAATTAGTTAGAGCACTTAGTGCAATTAGGTTAATTAGAAATTAGGGTAAAAAATAACCCTCCAAAGATGAGAGGGTTGATCGACATAAATGCCTGTAAAGGCTTATTGTGATTCTCCTCGGCGCGGATTAGATCAGTAGCTAGTAGCTAGTGAAGACGCGCTGTCTTTGGAATAGAAGCTGATTATAACCTGAGTATGGACTTGAGGCAAGGGGTCGATTATGCAGTGAAATTTTTAAGGCTCAAAGGCTCAAAGGCTCAAAGGCTCAAATGTCTAGTGTTTTCGCTGATTTGATAGGGCATGATATCGGTATTTTCTTCAATCTTTTTGAGTCGAGTGACTAGCTCGTCTTGGGATTTGTAAAACTCTTCTTTGGTGGGGAGGTGGCAAAACTCTCGGCGCAGATCCTCTAAGTCTTCTTTGGTGGCAAAGATTTTGGAGAAAGTGTTTAGAAGTAGAGCAATATCAGCATCGTCAATCTGTTTTAATTGTATTTGTGTGTGTTGTTGATTTGGAACATTGAATTTGGAACCAAGAGGATGTGAGTTGTGGGCACAATTGTGTATTATCACAATCCTCTTGGCTAATAACGTCTTTTTCGATACCTTCCAGTGGTTTGGTCGTACTGATCGAGGATGATGGTGTCTGTTTTTCGTGGGGAGGGAGTGCGGATTTTGGGAGGAGGTGTGTGTTTGGCAAAGATTAAGAGTAGGATAAAAGTCATGCCAATTCCGACTGAAATTGAAGTCAATTTGGGAGAATTGGTGACTGAGTAGAGGTAGAAAAATCCACCAACTCCACCTGAGATAAAAAAACTGAAACTAATGTAGAGGGATATTTTTATGATCGAAGTAATCTTGACGTTGACTCTAACTAGTCTAAAAATGACCAACCCAATTAACAAGGTTGGAATGGCGACGGCTGTAAAAACCAGAATTCGGGTGATGGTGATGGCTTCCGAGATTACTTGGTGAATTGTCATCGGTTTTCCCTTTGGTACGAAAGGTGCGAAAAATACAAGCAATTTTATTGTTTGTAGGGAGAAATTGCAATTTTGGGGTTGTGGGGAGGGAATGTGTGGAGTTGGAGGAGGAGAATGCTCTCCTCAGTTCACCAGAAATTTTGATGGGCTGGGGAGAGGAGGGATGAAAGACAAAGCTTTCATCCCTGTAAATTGCTATTGGAAATTAGCCGAGGGCGACGTGGAATTGGAGATTTGTATCTTTGCGGTTGCTAAATGTGGAATACATGTCCCATCTGGTGGGAATATCAATTTCCACTGCTGGCAAGTTTGGATCGATCAGTTCGTACAATGTGTGATTGAAGCCAAACTGTGAATTGCGACCGCGGTCAGAGAGGAAAAACAAACGATTGTCAGGACCGCAAACTGGCTTAATGTCGTCGGCATTGTTGAAGGTCATTTGGGTGGTTTCGCCAGCTTCATACTTGTAGATGTTGTTGTTTCCAGCGGTATTGGAACTGAAATACAAGATGTCACCGCAAAAGACTAAGTCGTCTGTGACTTGGTTAGCACGAGTGGTGCGCACAGTTTGACCGTTGACGATAAGTTCTGTGTCGGTTGTTATCGCCCATTGGGTGAAATCTTCGCCGAAAGTGAAGGTTTTTAGACCTTCTACGTAAAACGAGTAAATGATTTCTTGATCCCATAGATCGATGAAGTCGATTGTGGTATCACCAAGTCGGTATTGGGCAATGATTACGCCGTATTCAGGAGCTGTAATGCGGAAACCAGCTGGGAAAGGCAGTTCGATGTAGTCGCCATCAATGTGGTGATACTTCCAAAAAAGTGTGTCGTCATTTTCGAAGAGCAACATCTCACTGTTGGCTACAAATGCATCCACACTTTGCAAAATTTCTTCACCACGCCAAGTGACATTGAAACTTCTTGCGGTTCCAGAGAAGCCGAAGAGACCAGCATGGGTTACTTGGAAGTCAAAGTACTGCCCTTGCTCACTTAGTGTCTCAAGCTCTAAAGTGTCAACATCAGCTACTTTGAGATAGCCGGTGTTTTGGTCGATGTAGTACAACCCAAGGGGATAGTAATAATTGGGATTGTCTTGGGCGAAAGTGGAGGGTAGGACTGTTGCGAAAACCATCAGGATAATGGTGACCAGAAAGATTGATTTGCGTTTCGACATGATAGAAGTTTCTCCTTAGATTTGAATGGAATATCGAATGCAATGAAAAAGAGATAATCCTTTTCGTTGCACTCGATAAAAGGAGAGGTCCAATAGCAATATTTAAAGGTGCCGGGCAAATTAGTGCCGTGATGACAGTTTTTGCCCGAGGTATTTACCTTAACTCAACTCACCAAGAGGTTGATGGGCTGGGGAAAGGCGGCAAGCCTCATACTTGAGTAACAAGTTGAAGTTTGCCGTTTTGATATCAGACTATAAATCTTACTTAGTTTCCGTGCCAGATGTTTTCAAAGATTTGAAAACAAATGTCTTGATTTGCTTCGTGTCCAAAGACCTGGCTACATCTGCCCTGGTAAAAACCTTGGGCGATGGTGATTACTTCTGGATTGCCTAGTTGCCCCCAAACAAGGGGGTTTTGGGTGTAGTGATCACTTGAGCTATCGTTTATTTGGTGGTTATAAGCAGTTGCGAATGCAACAGCTTGCACTTCTTGGATTGCTTCCTGACCGTTGTCTAGGGCAAATACGCCAAGGTCAATTAGCTGGTATCCTAAATCAACTGGGCTGTCTAGACCCGGACTTTTAAACTCACAATTGTCATAGAATAGTGAGTCAACTACAAAGAAGTCGTTGTCCCCAAATGAAGGGATTATTTCACGAGCCTCATCGGGAGAATCAACGAACAAAAAATAAAGAGGTCGTTGATTATTGGGTTCGGGCATAAACTGGCTCAGCTGGTAACTGACATCTAATAATGCAAGTTGTTGTTTAGTGTCAAGGGTTATTGATTCGTTGACTGAAAATATATGTTGGTTTACATATCCCATATTTGCAATATGACATACAGATTCAGACTTTGGTGGACCTTTATGGGAGTACTCAGGAAAGAGTTCAAATACGCTTTGGCATAAGGCCAAGTCTTCAGGATCTAGATCGTAGCCTTCGCAGGTGTAGTTGGAATCTACGTTGTAGAGTGCAATTTCTACGGACCAGGGTAGATCAATGCCTAAATAGCCTACAGAATATTCACGGGCTATTTGCATGTAGAAGTCATCGGTGGCTTGGGTGTTGATAACCATCAAAACTTGGTTTCTGCGGGTGGTTTGTTCTATCTGGCAGCCGTCCCAGTAGTATTCTCCAAGTGATCGACTGGCGATTGTTGTGGAGATGTAACCCCCATCAAAGTTGACGATTAAGGGGTGCTGGCGTTGGCTTTGTGCCTCTGTGTAGAGAATGCCAATAATTGATTTGATGATATCCCAATCAATCTGTGGAGCATTTTGGGTAAGTACCCAAACGTTACCAGATCCTAGAGGTATGATTTTTTGACAGTCTTGAGGAGGATCTTGGCAAGGGCGACTGATATCACTTCTGATGTAGCCGGTTTCGCCAAGTGGAGTGATTACTTCGTCCCAATCGCCGACTGTATCGACTTTGGTGACTGGGAGAAAAGCAGGGAGGGCGTAGATGCTGTCTGAGCCAACATCAGGTTGGCTGCGAACGTTGATAGTTAAAACGTTACCAGGATTGATGACACAGTCGTAGTTTTGGGTGTCATCTTGGGCTAAGACAGCTGATGAGAGTGGCAGCAAACCAACCACTAAGGATAGAAGGATGAGTGTGATTAATGACTTGTGCATTAGGTTTCTCCTAGAGCTTGATTGAACTTGAGGTTGTTTAACTTCGTGTGCGGGCGGTGAGTTAAAAAACCTGTTTGTTCAACCAATTCCAGAGGAGTTTTTATAGTCTGATTGTCAAGGTACTGTATGGGCAGAAAAAACAAGGTATTTTACCCTATAACAAACAGTTTGTGCAAATTATGGGATGGTGTATTTTAAACACCAAAAAGACCTATAATTTTGTGTTTTAAGGTTGTATGAGGTAAAATTGGAGGCGTACTTTTTGTGGCTTTTTGAATCAGAGCGATTTGAAGAGCCGTGAGAGGAGCACCTTAAAAGTTAGCGTGTAATTTGCCTGGCCCGCTGAGGACATATTTGTGTCTTGAGTGGGTTAGGCAAAACTCAAATATTCTGATCACATAGAAGAGGATAAATCGCATGAAGAAGTTGTTGGTAGTTTTGGTATTTGTTTTGATGGCATTGCCAATGTCGTCGATCTATGCCCAAAATGATGGACAATGGGCTTCATTAGTTCAACCGGGTGCGGATGGGTCGTTTCATATTCGTAACCATGCTCCACACCCAATTTGGGTTATTAATCGAGATGGCACACCAAGAGGTGTCCCAATCCCTGCTGGTGGAGTATCTGCAAGTTCATGGGATTGGGATGGTGATATTGAAGCGAATCAGTTTGCGTACTGTCGTGCGCATCCAGAAGATAATTTTCAATTGCCGCCAATCATTTTCGGGTCGGACTTTGGTCGAAATACGTCGATTCTGTTTTTCCCATGCTCAGTTATTGTTGGGGCTTCGCAGCCTCCACCTCAGAGTCCACCACAATCTTCACCTGCTAGCTCTGGGAATGGTACCCCTTGCGTGACCCCGAATGGGTCTTCAAACATGAATATTCGACGTGACCCAACTACCGATGCTCCAATTGTTGGGAATTTGCCGGCAAATGGGTGTATACCCTATGTTGGTGCTGCTACCACTGGTGGCGAAGCTTGGTACGAAGTGGTGATGCCTAGTGGTCTGCATGGGTTTGTTTACGCGGGCTTTTCTCACATTGAGAATGGAACGACCGCCACCACTACAACAACAACAGGTGGCTCGACGCAGTCCGCCGGTGCTGGGTGCTTAAATTACGTTGACCTTGGTGATGGCTTTATTGTCGTCACTGATAACTTGCCTCCTCAAGCAATTTTCCAACCTGCCAAATTAAAGCAGGTTTGGCAGTTTATTGGTTCTGAAATTAGAGGAAATCGAAGATCTGGAGTGACCGTTGTTTATTTCTTCTTTGGTCAAGCAGAGGGTCGAAGATTTTCGTCCGCTTGGGGTTCTGACACCGTTGGTATCTCGCTTATGGTTAACTGGGATGGATGTCAGTTAAATCCTTCTAACGGTGGAGGCAATGCTGCAGGAGTTCTTGTTAGAAGAGGAGCCCAAAGTGGGCATCCTTTTGGAGGTGTTGCAGGAACATTTGGTGTTTTTGGCCACGAGGCTGCCCATGACTGGGGAGCTGATCATGGAGACATGAGTAGTGTCTCCTCGGCTTACTACTGGTATGCTTCCAGTGCAGAGGATATTGGAGTGGCTGATGGGGCAGCAGCAGGTCAATGTTGGCGGTCGCCGGATGTGGACACTTGCAATGCCTTAAATGCATTGCTCTACCAATAGTCAGCAAATCTTACACGCTAATAATACCGGGAATGGCTTGACTATTCCCGGGTTTACTCGAGCTAACAAATTAAACTTTGTTGGTTGGAGTGAGATTGTCTAAAGATGAGATTGGGTATTTAAGACTTGGAGTCATTGCGGCTTTTGAGTCTGAATGCACTTTTAAAATAAGCTTTGCGAATATTGCCTGACCCAGTTTGGGGTATCTGTTGAGATGGCTCAAACTGGGTTAGGCAAACTCATTTATTCAACTCAACCACAGATGTGTGAGGAGAAAAATCACATGAAGTTGTTGCAAGCAGTAATCGTATTTGTTTTCTTGTTGGGGTTGTTTCTGGGTGCAAATCCGGCGATGGCTGAAGAAGGCGATTTGGAAATAGAATTGAACCCTGCTAGTCGGGTGATTAGCACAAGTGGGTTAATGACTTTTACCAATCGCACCAGCGCGCAGTATCCAAGCGTAGATTGCTTCCTTTTCTTGGAAGATGTGTACGTAACCGAGTTTGTGCTGCTTGGTGCAGAATCTAGAACTTTTCGGTTCTATGGCCCCGGCACTTATGAGTTGTTTTGCATCTCAGACTTACAAGTCTATCAAGATGTGTTCGAAGTGGTACCACCTGAAAATTGGCAATTGATCGCAACCCCCAGTGCAGTTGGTGGATCACAATGGTTTACGGTGCGTTCGGTACCAGAGATGGTGATGTCTTGTCAGTTTCTGGTGGTGATTGACCGTGTGGACTATCATCCATATGGCACTGACAATTTTGTGGGTCGGGGTTTTAACGTCCAAGCACCACCATATGCTTCGACTGTTTGGGTTGGGTGTAAGCCTAATCTTCCCGATGATCCTCGATTTTCCACCTATAAGTCCGCCTACGTACAGGTAAATGGCGGAGGTGGATGGCCCTTGCCTCAGTATGAAGGGCAAATTGAAGCTAGTACCGTGGTTGTTGAGTCGGTTGTAGCTGGTTCTGGAGCCGATGCTGATTTTGACAGTGGCTCGATTCCTTCAAGTAACCCAAACCAAATTAACGGTGACGTGCCGCTTCCGGGATGCTCAATTTTCCATGAATACGGGCAACAGATATTCTACGTCGAAGGAGAAGATTCTTATGAAATCCTTCGCGTGGATGACTCAGAAATTGATCGTTTGATGGCTCAGGAGCGTGAGGGCAATGTAACAATTGCTACTGCTTCTGACGAGAACGCGACGGTCATTTTCTCTCTCTTGTCCGATGGGCAGTTGCAGGCAAATTGCCAGTTTTTCAACAGCCATGATGAGTGGAAAGAAGAGATTTACATCTGGGATCGGAATCAATAGATTCCAGATATAATGAAGTAAACGCAAAGCTTATGCCCAGATGGGATCACTCGAAAGAGAGATATCTGTCTGGGAATACTTGAGCCAACAGACAAGATTCATGAGTTAAGATTTATGATTTAAGAGACTGTTGGTTGGAGTGTGGAACCGAGGTTAACCCCTCGGTTTTTTTTCGAGTCAAACTCGATTTGAGGGTGGTAGGGTGAAGTCTAACTTCGCTTTTAATTCGAATATTTAGAGTTAGACACGGTGGTTTCTTCGAAAGAAGCGGCCAAACCAACTGCCGTAACGGTTGAGTCTTTGAGTGTCGACGATGATGAGGTCAAGGTTTTTGGAGGTGGAGTTGTTGTCGGCGTCGGTGACGGTGGCTTGGATTTGGGTGTTGTCTCCTTGAGTGGGGGTGCCTTGGATATGGCAAATTTTGATGGTGTAGTTCCAACGATTGAGTTGATCACAATTATCTAGACTAAGGCCCTGTGGCAGATTTGAGATTTGAAGAGTTAGTTGTTGGTCATGGCCTCTTTTGAAGGCTACAATTCTGCCTGAGTATTGTTGGCCAGCGACTGCAGTTTTAAGACGCCTGGTGAAGATTCTGGGTTTGGATCGAGAACTTGAGTTGTGTTTGTCTGATCCATCTCTATCGTCGTTGTGTTCGTTTGGTTGTTGGTCGGAGCCGTTGTCTGTTGTTGGAGGTGTGGGTGTGGTTTGGGTTTGAGGTGTTGGGGTTGGGCTAGGATCGGGTTGAGTGCCGCCAAGTGTTTCTTGGAAGACGTATGTGTATGAAGAAGTTGATAGTCCCAAGATGTTTTGTCCAGATTGGGCGTGGTTGAATTTGGATAAGCTAGTGTCGATTTGAACGTTTAACTCTCCTTGCTCTGGGGCGGTGAAGGTTAAGTTGGCCAAGTTGATGGTGAAGTCGTTGGAGGTGTATGGGGTGTTGGGGTCAGTGGTGATAAAGGCTAATTTGATTTGTTTGCCGTTTGAGGTGTCTTGTAGAGAGGAGAAGGCGAGTTTTAGGCCGTTGATGTCAGATGGAGTGAGCTGAATGTTTGGTGGTATGTTACCTGATAAGTTGGCGACAACTTGGAAGCCGTGAACTTGTTCAAATCCAGAACTGGCTCGAATTTGGATGGTGTGGTTTTGTGATGGGGTCAAGTTTGATGAAGCTGGAGTTAAAGTCAGGTTTCCAGCGGTGGCAGTAGCGGCTTGGTTTCTGATGTCTTGGCTGAATGTGGTTAGAGTGAAGGCGGAAGCAAGACCAAAGAGCATTAATCCCAAAAGAATGAGTAGGTAGAGATGTTTTTGGAGATAGTGTTTTAGAGCGGTGGATTGCATGGGTTTATGAGTGTGAGATTCCGGACAAGGCTTCAGCTAAAGGCTGAGCCTTGTCCGGAATGACGGATAAGTGTTAATAATTGATACCGGTGACTCTGTAAAGGCCATATTGATTGATAACTTGATAGGTTTGTTGTTGGATGGTGTTGACAAGATTGTCGCCGTTTGAGTTGTAGAGGTCTTGAGCTAAACCAGGTTCGAGACGAATGGTGCCAACATATTTGCCTTGGTATTGGGACGAACCGTTGGTGTCGTTTACAAAAGCGCCGTAGTCACGCAAGGATTTGAGGATGGTTTTTGTTAGAGGATGGACGTTTTGGAGGTTTTCGATATCGGCGTCTTTGGGAAGAGCAAATCTAGCACCAATGGGGACGTTGCCGCCTCTGCCCAAGGTTTCACCGCCAACAGCAGGAGCGACATAGTCACCAGTTGCAACCTTGTCGAAGTTAAGAGACATGGTGAGGGCGTGTCCAAGGTCTGAGTTGGGGTTTAGGTTACCTCCAGTAGTAAAGTCTTCTCTAATGATCATGCCCGCGATGGTGGCAAAGCCTGCGGCGTTAACTCGGTGATTGGGCGGGTTGGAGATGCCGTTGCCGTTTAGAGGAAAGTCTTTCATACCTCCGGCGTTGATGCGTGAAGTCCCTGACCATTGGGCGTCCCAGAACTCATAGATGATG
>CBDUQH010000040.1:0-9626 GCA_965369335.1 uncultured bacterium | reverse complement strand
CACTAATCACTAATCACTAATCACTAATCACTAATCACTAATCACTAATCACTAATCACTAAAATTATCCCTCCCAACATCATTTCAAGGCAACATTTGTCTGACTCCAACGCTCTCAACAAAAAATAAGAGTTTCTGTCAGACAAATCCTTAGCGAGCAAATCAGCCTTACAAAGGTCTACGCATACCACGCGAGCGGCCTTGAAATGATGTTGGGAAAAACTCTTAACAACTCACATGCTAATTAAACTTTTCCCCTACTCCACCAAATCCCACTCTTTCAACTTAGCAATCTTTCCCGATTGAACCTTAAACAAAGATGCATACAACCCCTTCTTTTTCAGCAACTCCTCATGTGACCCTTGTTCCAAAATCCCTTGATCTTTAAGCACAATAATCTTGTCGGCCTTAGCAATTGTCGACAACCGATGTGCAATCACCACCGAAGTTCGCCCTTTTAACAACTTCTCCAATGACTGTTGTATCAACAATTCAGAATGTGAATCCAAAGCACTAGTGGCTTCGTCCAAAATAATCACCGGCGGATTTTTCAAAATCGTCCTGGCCAAAGACAACCTCTGTTTTTGACCTCCAGACAACTTAACTCCTCGCTCTCCAATCTCAGTTTTATACCCCTTTTCCAGCTCATCAATAAACTCATGAGCGTTGGCAATTCGAGCCGCTTGTTCCAACTCCTTCATTGTTGCATCAGGTTTGGCATACCTCAAATTTTCTTCAACTGTATCGGCAAACAACTGAGCATCTTGCATCACGATCCCCACATTTCGCCTCAAATCTTTTCGAGTCATCTTCCTAATATCCACCCCATCCAACAAAATCTTGCCCTTATCAGGATCAAAAAATCTCATCATCAAAGTAGCCACAGTCGTCTTTCCCGAACCGGAAGGCCCAACCAAAGCCACCATCTCTCCTGGCTTAATAGTAAACGAAATCTCGTCCAACACATCTTTACCTTCTGGATAAGAAAAACTTACTTTTTCAAAATTAATCCGCCCCTTTGCCCACTCAAACTCAACTGGTTTTTTAGGATCCACAATCTCAGGCCTTGCGTCCAAAATCTGAAAGTACTCTTTAGCGCCCAACTGTGCCCGTCTCACTTCCCAATAAATCCAGTTTAGCTCCCAAAGCGGCTCTCTAATCAGCTGAATATACCCCACCAAAAGCACCATTGTACCCACACTAATACTCTGATTTAGCGCCAAATAAACCACATAAGCATACAAGCCCCACATCCACACATCCAAGAAAATATCTCCACTCAACCCCACATTATTATTCCACTGCATCTTATCTCGAATCTTGACAATTTTTTTGTCAAACTCAACCAACCTCTTGTACTCAAACTTCTCCGCCATAAACGACTTAATCAACTCAATCGAGCTAATTGTCTCCCAAAAATGAGCAAATTGAGTGTCATAAAGCTTGTGCTCTTTTTTCTCCAACTTTTCATTTTTCTTAAACCTGACCCAGTTAATCATCGCAAACGGCACAAACGACACCACCGCCGCCACCCCCAACAACATCGAATATCGCATCACAATTATCACCGAAATAATCGCCGTCACCAAACTAGGCACAAAGTGCATTCCTGAATTATTGACAACACTAGTTATTCTATTCACTCCACGATCCAACTGACTCATCATCTTCCCAGAAATACTTTTGTGAAAAAAAGACAACGACAAACCCATCAAATGCTCAAACCCAATCTCTCTCAAATGACACCTTAGTTTTTCAGTTGTCACACTGGCCAAGTGCCACGAAACCCTATTCAACACCGAAATCACCAACCGTGTCACCAAAAGCAGCCCCAACAGCTGCCAGAGCTTATCAAGCGAGCCACTACCTCCCCATCCAATCAAAAAATCGGTTATTTGTTGTGCAACCAATGGCTCGATTTGTCTCAAACCACTCATTGCCAAAATCAATATCGCGATTACCCCAAGCGTTTTCCAAAACGGCTTGGATAACCCAAAAATCCGCCAAAACATGGCAACTCAGACTAATTAAAGATGAAAATTAATTGTAACACACAACACAACCCCATATCCATACCAAACCACCCAAGCACACCTCTCCCACACTAGACCCTATAGTGTATGATATAATTCCCTTGGCTTAAACGGGTTTCACTTTAATCTTGTATGAAAAAGTGAAAGGCACTTTTCAATGGCTGAACAAGACACACCTCAACGAGCACGTCCTCAAGTACAGATCCTCGAAAAAGATGGAGTGATTGAGTGGATGAGGAGACTATATGTTGAAGATGAGCCTCTCGGGCTTGAGAATTTGAACTTTGCAGCTCCAGCTCTTCAGGAACTCAACCAGCGAGGTTGGGAAGACTCAGCAAGCATAAGCACCGAAAAAAACGGTGCAAAAACAACTATCTACGTACTTCACACACTCACCAAAGTCACCTAGTTGCCGCACAAATCTCGGGAGGAGCCAAAAACCCAACCTCCCACTTTTTTCTAACTCCCAGTTATCTCACCACCACAATCATCTCTCCCTCATTCACTTCACTCTCCACCTCAGCCACTACTCTTCCATTTTCATTTAAATACACCACATACCCACTCACCGCTTCAGTTCCACCCAAAGGATCATGCGGCATACTTGCCATATAATCTGGCACCAATATCGCCCCCAAATCATACACAGCCGTCCCAATCTCCTGTTTTTCTTCACTCAAACCATCTGGCAAATCACCATTATTTTTAGTCGCAAACTCATAAATAGTTTGAGTAATCACATACAAATCATTCCTTCTTTGTGAATCTCTTGCTTTCTCCAACTGACCAATCTGATCGGCCACATATCCTCCAATTCCATCCTCAGGGATCGCCTCCTTATCTTCAAAGTCCAACTTTGTCACATCCACCGTTTCTTTCTCTTCTTGAATCTCAACTGCTTCCTCAGCTCGCCTCTCCCAATAACCCTTCCCAAACACTCCTCCCACACCCAACAACAAAACCACCAACACCCCCAGTCCAATCATCAACCCCTTAGACATCACAAACCCTTTATCTTCATCTTCCATCTGGCTAGGCAATATCTGCTCTTCTTCATTTTCTCCAGGCAAGGGCGGATACTGTTGATAAGGTTTTAAATTAGAAGTGTTTTGATTTTCTTGCTCTACTTCCATAAACTCATTCTAAACTACTCCCACCTGATTTAAAATTTGGGTTTTGAGTCTTGAAATTATCCCCACACACCCTTCCACAATCATCTCATACACTTCATCAAAATTATTCAAATAATAAGGGTCTGGCACATCTTGGCCTTTAAAACTCTGCGAATAATCTCCAAACAACCCCACTTGTGCTCCTGCTCCACCACTCCCCATCCGATACTTAACCTCCTCCACATGATCTTTAGTCATCCCCAAAATCAAATCAAACTCATCAAAATCTCTCTCCACCAATGCCCTTGCTTCACCTTCACTCGACACCCCATTTTTTTCCAAAGTCTCTTTAGTTCTAGCATCATAATCTTCCCCACTGTGATACGAAATTGTCCCTGCTGAATCAACTTCAACCCCATCCACGCCACTATCCAACAACATCTTTTCCAACACTTTTTCAGCCATAGGTGATCGGCAAATATTACCAGTACACACAAACAATATTTTCATCAATACCAATATACACCACCAAAAACCTATTTCTTTTTCACTCTCTTTACTTTCTTCTTTGGCTTGCTTACTTTTTTATTTGCATCCACATAATAAATCAACACATATCCATCAAGAATCAATCCCACATAAGCTATCAGCGAATGCAAAAACACTATCTCCACCCACCAAACCCATCCAGAACTTAAATCGCTCACACCCATCAAGCTCAGGTTTATAAACAAACTAAACACCCAAAAAAACACATTGATTCCCACATTGGCAAACACTCTAAATATCAAAAAGCTCACGTACAACTTCAAATGCCTCATCAAAAACTTATAAGCACTCAGCATTCCTCTCCATACATTCACATCTTCAACTACCAACACCGAAACACCAAGCTTCATCACCAACAGCCCCATCAATATACACAAAAGTAATGCCTGCCCGGCCAACATCTCCAACCACCCATTACCTCCAATCACTTCACTCGTTTCAGATCCATACACTACTCTCAGAACCCCTGAAAAAACTTCCCCAATCAAAGGCACACCCAAATACTCCAAATTCCCAGTCACCAAAGTGGCCAACACCACAGACAACACTCCAACCCCAAACACCACCAGCGCCAACGGTCCCAAATCCAAACTAAACCGCCACAAATGTTTATACAAAGCTTTCCAATTCAACCTTCTGTGAATATACATCTCATACAAAAACACAAACCGCGTTCCCAACCAACCAAGCAACAAAACCACCAATCCAAAACTAAACCACCCCACACCATCCCATCTAGCCACCAAAACAGAACACAGAGCTATCACCGTCGACGCCACCCACAAACTCATATGATGATTCACCAACTTAAACGATTTCTTCAATATTCCCAAACTCTGTCTCATACTTTTATTGTAGCACTTCCCAAACCACTTTGACCAAACAACCTGCTAATCACAATTCTCGTTTACAACAGACTATAACAACAGCAACTTAAAAAGTCTTTAAAAACCACCTTTAGTACGTCCATATGATTCATTTTTGCCTTGATCTGAACCAGGGTTGTTATAATCAGAAGAAGGCTCATCAATTCCTTTTTCAATAACGGTTCCCACACTAGGACTAGGTACAGCTGGTTCTAGCGGTTCATCGTCTATGTTTTGCTCTTCGTCAGTCATGCAAACCTCCACTTTAACAGAGTTAGTATTCTTGTATTCTAGCATCATCCCTGTAGCAAAAATTAAAGCACCAACAACTAAAAAGAAAGCTGCAGATTTAAGCCAACAAGATTTCTCTTTAAGATGGTTCTCATTTTTCTCATGTACAACTAAAGTATCTACAATTGCTCGATTCTTCATACTAATTACACTTTTTAGCAGGGACTCTTTGGTGTAGTAGTAATCCAAATTTATTGGATCTATAAAATTCCTTGGCCAAAATGACTTTAAGGAAAAAAGCAATGAGATAACTAAGCTACTTATGCCAAGACGTAAAAAAATTTCGCTTAGATTCTGGTTTAACGCCAGAAGTGCCGCAAATGTCGTTGCTATAAAGCCTAGAATTAGGCCACTCTTTGTATCTAACGAGTTCCACGCTTCACTTTGTACCTCAACTTTTCGCAATGCTTGTTGCAATAAAAAATCAACTTTCCTTAGTTTTTGTTCGTATTCATCCACCTTATCTAACATCTACAACTTAAGGGTGGGTGAGCCAGGACTCGAACCTGGGACCTCTATCTTATCAGGATAGCGCTCTAGCCACCTGAGCTACTCACCCATATTTTTGAGCTAATGTAGCGTCCTGTCCGCCGAAGCTTCAGCGAAGGTAGGAGCTACTCACCCATAAAACTATTTTAAATCTGGATCGATCCATATAGACCAGATCCAAACACCAGAACCCAATTTTACCACAAACTCTCTCCAAGACCACCTCTTAAGCAAACCGCTATTCCATCTCCACTCCCAAACTCCTAATCAACACCAAAGCTTTCCCTCTGTCCGCGCCAGCCACGCTCACCCCTTTCTCAAACCACTCCACCGCCTCCTCTTCCTCTCCCCTTTCAAACCACACTTTCCCCAACAACAAATAAGCCTTCCAATAACCACTCTCAACCTCCACAAACTTCTCTCCATACTCCTGCGCCAAATCATAATCTTCACTTTCCAAACCATAACTAATCAAATACTCATAAGCTGGCAAATAGTTTGGACTCACTTCCAACACACTTTCCAAACTCTCAGCCACTAACCCTTTCTCCCCTTGTTCTTTGTAAATACTCGCCAGTGTCAAATAAGGATACACATTATCACCATCCAACTCACTCGCCTCCTTTGCCAACTCAATTGCCCTCTCATACTCACCTCTGTCTCGATACAATCCTGCCAAATTATTTTTCATCCGCCAAGAATCTGGCACACGCTCAAGGGTATAAGTGTACAAACTCATCTCATCTCGCCACACTCCCACTTGTTGCCAAGTCAACCCCAAATACACTCCAGCCACAGCCACCAATCCCACCGTTCCCCACTTTTGCCACTTCTTTTTACCAACTCTATCACCCCAATCCAAATAGCCCCACCTAATCACTCCATACACAGCCACCAAAAATCCCACCAATGGCATATAAAGCCACAATTCATACACCAGCCCATTCAAAGACACCACTCCACTCACTGGAGACAGCATTATCAAAAACCAACTCCACCCCAACCAAATCCAACTAGTTTTCTTCTTTTTATACTCCACCCATCCCAACCAAAACCCTCCCAAAATCACCAACACCATCCCCAACCACCATCCATTCAAGCCTTCAAAGATTGCACTGCTTCTTTCCATATGCAGTGGATAAGGCCACACCAATATCCCCAAATACTGCCAAAAAATCTTCCCAAACGTCATCATCCTCACCCACACACTTTCCATATATCTCAGATCTTGCCCCACAAACTCATAATCACCCAACAAGCTCTCATACTTAAACCTAAACCCAATCCACACAGCCGCCATCACCAAACCAGCCAAAACTGCCTTCAACTGCATCACATATTTGTCTATCCACTTCTTTTTAACATACAACTTTTCCATCACCATTCTCCGCAGCCACAACAAACCCATCAACCCAGCACCCGCCAAAGCGATCTCCTTCGACAACACCGCCAAGCCATATCCAAACAAAGCCCATCCTAATTGTGCCTTTTCACTCAACACCACCTCTCTCCCCAGCACCATCACCTTCATCTTCTTTCCTCCAAAACTCCTCTCAAACATCCACAAACTAGCCAACAAAAACACCGAATACAATGCATCGCCCCTGGCACTCACAAATAAAACACTACTCGAATGTATCGGATTCACCACAAACAGACTTGCCACCCCAAACGCAGCCACAGCCACCATCCCCAACTCGATCAGCAACAAATAAACCAGTATTCCCACCAAACCATGTAACACCACATTACTCAAATGAAAAAAAAATGGATTCAAACCCCAAACTACCCTATCAATCCCCAAACTCAAAGCCGTCATTGGCCGATAATATCCACCCCTTTCTCCAGCAGCCGATCCAAACGAACTAAAAAACAAATCTGCCCACTTCCCCACACTTTCCAAATCACTAGTTTCAATCACACACGTCGTATCATCCCAAACAAACTCATTAAAAACAGACCGACCAAAGGCCAAAAATGCCAACCCAAACACCACCACCACTGCATGTTTCTGTATCCACTCAGTCAACCGATTCATTTTCATACCCTAGTTTTATAGCTCAAATCCTAAAAAGTCCACCTAGACCTTAACATTTATCTACAAATCAACTAATAGTCTATAATTACCATCAAATACTTATGCCAATAAACTTTGATTCAGACCCATCACTAAACAGTTCTGAAACGCCCCAAACCACTCCAGACCCAAAAGACCTAGTCCAAGATATGCCTCTAGATTCGGCAGATAATCTCCTAGATTGGATGAAACAATACCACAATCACGACTATGTCCAACAGCTCATGGATCAAGGACAAGAAGAGCTTCCATATGCTTACAACTACGATAACCTCGAAGTCACCCCAAAAGAAATCCAAACCATCCTTGACCGGGTCAAACTCCAAAGAGGTCAAAATCAAGATCAGATCAGACAGGTTTTAAAAGACCTTTCTCCCGCACAAATAAAAGGTTTCTTAGATGACCATGAAACCCAAATTATTCCCACTCAAGCCGAAATCGAAGAGTCTCAACAATCTCAAACAACCCAAAAACTCAGAAGCCAAGACGACGAACCCTACACCGGTCAACTCAACAAAGACAGCTTTGACCAAATCGTCAACGCAGCCTACACTCAACTCAAAAACCCAGACCAATCTGCCCTTGGTCTCCACGCCCTTGCCTTCCACCGATCCGAACTTCCCACCGAAATAGGCAAAAGATTCAACGCCCACGGCATCAGCAAAGGCAGACTCGACGACCAACTTAGATCACTCCTCAATTTTCTAGACAACGGCGCCCAAGGCAGTAGACTCTATCAAAACTTGCTCAAATCAAACACAGAAACCCAAACCGCTTTTGCCGCTGGAGCCAGTGGCCCCTACGACACAGGTGGCTTCATCATCCTTGGTCAACCCTCACCTTCTTTTGAAACCATTCCTCCCACCATCCACGACCCCGAAAAAGGTACCAACATCTCCGCCGTCTTAGTCAACGAACCTTTTTACCAAGCCATCCCCACTCTCCAACAACAATACCCCAACACTCGCTTTATCAAAGCCCAAGACCTCGAGCCGCAACTCTCCCAAATACTCCAACAAACCGAACCAAACTCATAACCACCCTCTTACTTTTTCAGATGCTTCAAACCTTTTTCAGTCACTACTCTCCCTTTTGGCGTCCTTTTAAGTAGCCCTGCTCGCATCAAAAATGGCTCATACATATCCTCAATCGTACTCACATCCTCCGCCACACTCGCAGCCAACGTTGACAACCCTACCGGTCCACCTCCAAATTTCACCACAATCGCTTCCAAAATCATCCTATCTCCTCCATCCAAACCCAACTCATCCACCTCATGCATATCCAAAGCCTTCCTCACCACATCCGCATCCACCACCAAATGTTTATAGACTTGAGCAAAATCCCGCACCCTCTTAAGCAACTTCAAAGCAATCCTTGCCGTCTTCCTCGACCTACTTGCCAAAGCCAAAGCGCCCCGTTCATCAATTTCAGTCTCCAACTTGCCAGCCGCATTCAAAACAATTTTCGACAGATCATCGTCTCCATAAAAATCCAATCGATGCACCACCCCAAATCTATCTCTTAGTGGCGAGCTAATCCTCCCCACTTGTGTCGTCGCCCCCACAATCGTAAACGGCTCCAACTCCAACCTCACGGTTCTCGCCCCTGGCCCCTTGCCAAGCACAATATCCAAAGCAAAATCTTCCATCGCTGGATAAAGCGTCTCCTCCACAGTTTTGTTCAACCGATGAATCTCATCAATAAACAACACATCACCTTTCTCCAAGTTTGTCAAAATACTCGCCACATCACCTGCTCGCTCCAACGCCGGCCCACTAGTCACTCGAATATTCGCCCCCATTTCTTTGGCAATAATATGAGCCAAAGTTGTCTTTCCCAAACCAGGAGGACCATAAAACATCACGTGCTCCAAAACTTCTTCCCGAGACTTTGCTGCTTCCAAAGCAATCTTTAAGCTCTTTTTAACTTTATCTTGTCCAAAAAACTCACCCCAACTCCCTGCTCGAAGCGACTGATACAACTTTTCTTCCTCGTCACTACTCGAATCCACCAACCGATCTACTTGATTATTATTCTTTATCATAGTTTCTAATGCGAGAACACGGAAGCTATTCAGGAAATAACTTGATGAAACCATTTAAAAGCAATCAATTTCGAGCCAACCAAGTGCGAGCTTGATTGCATAATTTAAATCAAATTATTTCCTGAAAGAATTGAAGCCAAAATCGAACACCTAATTGAAACT
>CBDUQH010000039.1:0-9723 GCA_965369335.1 uncultured bacterium | reverse complement strand
GGCGATAATGGCTTGCATGGTACTAGCAGTACCTCGGCCAGGGATTTGAGGAGGAATAAAGCCGCCGTTGCCTTCGGTGGAGCCGATGACGTCGACGAAGCTACCACCTTGACCAGTGAGAGTGTAGGCGAGGAAGATGATGGTGATCACAGCGGGGAAGACGGCTAAGTTGGCGGCAAGATTTCTAAGCCATGAAGTGAATGAGTTGGAGTTGGGGAGGGCGTTCATGAGGATTTGGATGGGGGAGAAGATGATGGAAAGGATGATTTGGATGTAGACGCTTAAAAGAGAGAAGAAGGTTCTAAACATGGCAATTAAGAGAGCGATGGAGATGATGATAAGAGCGGTGAGGTCGGCAATGATGTCGACAACTTCACCGAGGATGTTGTCACCGATGATTTCTTGGACGATGTCACCAACGCTACCTGAAGCGTCCCAGACGCTGTTGCCAAAGAAGCCAAGATAGTTGCTGAAGATGTCTTTTTCGAAAGCGATGTTGGTGAGGTTTTTGTCGAGGAGGGGGTCGAAGAGGCCGATGATGAGGTAGATGGAGACGTACATGAGGTCGATCATTAGACCAGCGATGGCATAGGAAAAAGTGATGAGGATGAGGGTGACGACTAGTTTGGGAATAGCTGATTGGATGTTGACGACTGTTTGGGGGTTTAGTTTGGCTCTAAACATGATTGCAAAGCCGATAAAGGTGAAAACGATGGCAAAGAGGAAGTAGGCCATGTTTCTAAAAGCCTTCCAGACTTCTAAGATGGGGAGGAGGGAGCCAAAACCAAGACCTTGGGCATAAGTTTGGGGGACTAGAGGGCTGTTTTGGATGAGGTCGGCGACGTAGTAGCCGGTACTGGCAGGAGGGTTGCTGTAGAGGCCGCCAATGAGGCCGTTGACTGAAGCGAGGGCGCCGTCGTTTCTGGGGTTGTTGTCGTAAGGAAGAGAAGTGCCGGCGGTGGGGGATTCACATTTGTAGACCCAAGTTTCTTGGGTGATGAGGTCTTTGGTGCCCTGAACCACGGTGGGTTTGAATTTGGATAATGAAGGGTCTGTGAGAGTGGGGCTACAACCCCAAATAGAGAGGGCGATACCACCTTCGATGCTTTCAATTAGGTTGGCGCGAGTTTGGGTGGTTGAAGAGATAAAAACAAGTAGAGCTAGTAAGATTGAGGCGAGTTTCTTCATGGTAGGGTTAGTTTATCATAGAGATAATGGAATCTGGAATTGTTAATTGGGTTGATTAGTTGCCGACTGTACCGCCGGTGCCCCAGTAAGTTGAACAACCTGGTGAACTAAGAGCGGGGATGTCTAGGCTACATTTGAAGCGGACAAAGTCACAGTAGTTGGTACCTAAGTTGTTACAAGTGGGAGTGTCAAGGTGGCAGGAGCCGTAGTAGGTTTGACCAGCAGCACAAAGTTTTCTGGGGATAGACCAAGAGGAGCCGGGTTCGTAGCCGTAGATGGGAAGGCGTTCGTTGACAAGGAAGCTGGCGGCGGCGTGAATGGCGTCGTAGATGTTGCAAATGTGGGGATTGGATCGGCCAGAAGCACTTGAATGTCTGGAGAAAGCTGAAGTGGTCATTTGCATTGGACCCCAAATATCGAGTCCGTTGTCAAAACAGTTAGCCTTTTCGGTGAGAATTGAAGTGTCTGGCATATTGTTTTCTGGGGCGCCAGTCCAAGGTTTGCTTAAATGGTAGGCGTCTTGGTCTGAGAGGGTGAAATTTTTGGATCCTTCGGTACTTAAGATGGCTAGAAGGGCACAAGTGGGGATGTCGAATTTGTTGGAGGCGTCGGTGATGGCTTTTTGGATGGCGGGGGCGAGCATTGGAAGTGACCCACCTGACCAAATATGATCTCTTAAGAAACAAGCTGGATCGGATGGATTGTTTGAGTCGTTGGTTCTGATTCTGGGGCGATCGACGTCGCTGAGATCAGAGCCATCGCCAGAATAGTCGGAGCCATCACTGCCTGAGCCGGCAGAGTCAACCCGGCGAGTTAAACACTCCCAGTAGCTAATGTCTTGATCGCTACAGCGGTATTTGGAGTCGTGGGATTGGAGGGCTTGGTTGACGGTGTCTTTGAAAAAGCTAGTTAAGAATCCGGCAGAGTCTGGGAAGAAGATGGGCATTTCAAAGCTGTTTTCGTTTTCGACAGTGTTTCTAAGTCCATCTCCCTGGTCTGAAGTTTTATTGCCAACTTTTACTTGGTGGGGTTGTGTTACCTGGGGGTAGCTCTCTAAACATTCGATACAAACGTCGTCGGCATCGTATTGGGCACAAGTTTTACAGAAATTGGTGTTGGTGACTAATGGGTCTCGGGGGACTTGAGTGTCGGGTTGGTCAACGTTTAAAGCGGTTCTAATTCTGGTGCCAATGACTTTGAGTTGGTCGTCGTTGGAGATAAGGAGTTGGTTGGAGAGTTGAGAGTATTGTTGCGCCCATTTGGAGTGCTTGGGGAAGATGGCGCAGCGGAGGTATTGCTGGATGTCGTAGTTGTTGGTGTTAAAGAGATCAAGTTGGTTGGCTAAGTTGCCGTTTTCGATCACGTCCATGATTTTTCTAATAGGAGAGAGCCTGCCTCTTGATTCTGCGGTGGTCCTGTCGACGGGTTCATTCCAGGTGGCCATACATTCGCTGGAGTAGTTGTTGGCAAATTTTTGGAGGAGTCTGAATCTGGGTTTTTCAAAAAAGTCTTCTGGTGGCTGGATGTGGAACCAAGGGAAAGGGGCGTTTTTGTTGTTGGAAAAACCTTCTGACGGTGGGTTTAAATCAGGTTGGAAGTTTTGAAGGTCGAGTGAAAGCATGCTTTTGTTGGCTAGGAGTGCTAAAGTTTCAGAATCCAGTCCAATGACTTCACCGAAGCTTGAATAATATGTTTTGTGGGCGACTTCGTTAACATTTGTTGAAGCTCCACGATAGTTGAGGACTTTTCGGGCGATTTTTTCGATAAGGTTAAATTCTTCTAGGTTTTGGGGATTGTCGGTTAAACCAGCACTTGGTGGTTGTTCGTCTAGATCTCCTGGGAGTTCATCGGTTAAGAGGAAGATGGGCATAAGGGCTGATGGGGCAACCCGGAGTCTTTTTATTGCTTGGTAAACGTCAGGAGTTTGTTGTTGGATTTCAAAGAGTTTGAGTTGGCACTGTCTAGTGAATCCGTCTCGACACTCGGGAATGCCTTGCTCAAAAAGGATTTTTTCGTTGGCGTAGGCTCCAGAACAGTTGGGACAGTTTAATTTGACATAGTTGACACAACGGACTTTGCCCCAGAGCTCAGAGTCGATGTAGCCGGCGACGTGTCCTTGGATAGGAGAGTAGCCGGGTAGAGGTGTTTCGGTGTAATAGTAACAAGCGTTTTTTAGTTTTTGGAGGTGGGACATGGCGTACCACCAATCTTCTTCTGAAAGAAGTTTTTCGAGGGCCCCTCTACCTTCTTTGGCGGTGGCTTCGGGGTTTAGGTAGAGGCCAGAGTGCGTTTCTTGACGGTTTTGGTTTGCGTCTTCTGTGGGGACTATACCAGCAATTTCGAGTTCAGAGGGAATGAGGTCTACTGAAGTTTGTCCAGTTGCATTTTCGCATTCGGCTAAAATTCGAGGAACATCTCCAGGGTTAACGTTGGGGTTGTTGGCTGGGTCTTGGCAGAGGTCGGCGTTTTCAATGACGCCTCTGAGTTCGTAGACATTGCCGTTGGAGATGCTGGCTCTTTCAAGGTATTCAACCAAATATTTAGCCATTAGAGTTTCACGGTAATCGGGTTGTTTTTCTTGGACGGTGTAGAGTCTGGGGTCGTAGGGGGTGGAGCAATCGTAGGTGGGAGTGTTGCTGCAAGGGTCTTGGGGGGTGCCGTCACAGATGAGTTGGCAGTTGTGGGAGCAAGATTCGATTGGGATGGTTGGATCTTGAGAACAAAGGTCTGGTCCGACTCCATTAAAGCAGGTTTCAACAACTACGTCTGTCTCGTTGCAAGAGTTTCTAAACGCTTCTCTACAAGCTGGGTCCCAAAAATATTGGGTGTATGAGAAGGCGGCGTCACTGTTTAAACCAAGGGAGTTAAAAAGGAGAAGTGCTTTGATGTTTAGGCCTAGCCCAAGAACTTTTTGTACTCCTTGGACGTAGTCACGAAATTCGTCTTCAGTTGGAAGGTTAGAACCTGTTCTGTAAGGACCTGATTCTGAAATGTAAATGGGTTTGTTAACGAGGCTAGCAGCTGCTTGAAACAAAGTCACAGCTTGGTCGGAGGCGGCTAGTTCGGGGCCTGTGTAGAAGGGTAATGAGACGCCTTCTATGCCTGGTAAGTTGCCGAGGCCTGTGATGTAGTCTTGAGGTGAGCGGTAGCCTTTTTCGGCCCAGTTACCACAATAAAAGTCAATTTGGCTGGTGATAAAAGTGACATTGGAAAGACCTGCTCCGCGGACAGTGTTGATAACTTCTCTGGTAAATTCGAGTTCTTCTCGATAGGCTGTTTCACCGTCTTTGGAAGGGTGTTCATTACAGTTGTATTCGTTGTGGCTGGCTTGGACTATAAAAGGTTGGTTACTGACTTTTTGGGAGATGTTGATGATGGATTGTCCAAAGGCTCGACCATCCATGCCGTAAGGTTCGCCAATAAGGCGGATAATGACGTTTTTGCTGCCAGCTGAACCGATTGAGTTGGCCGTGGCTTCTTCTCCTGAAGCACCACCTAAGAGGGCAAGAGTGTATTCGGCTTCGGCAAAGTTGCCCTGACCAAAGTAAAAAGCAGTGTTGTTACCAATGATGCTACAAGCGGAAGAGTCGAGGGTGGCTTGTGCTTTGGTGTTTGGAGGAGTGAAGAGTTGTTGAAGATGATTGTGGGCGGCAAAAATGGAGAAAATAAATAAAGCTATGGTGATTGACTCAAAAAAAATGAGTTTTTTTTTCATGGTGTTGGTAGGTGTTTAGTGTTTGTGAGGCTAGTTACTGAATAGGGTATTGAAGATGAGGATGTTGGTGTCGCAATCGTAGGTGCCAGTGGAAGTGGCGATTAAGTTGAGAATAAACCAAGCGATGATGGCTAAGATGAGCCCGATGATGGCATAGGTGATAGTGGCTTTACCGGCGGCCACACCTTTGGGGTCACCTCCTGAGGTGAGAAATTGGTAGGCGCCGAAAACTAACATGACAAGGACGAAGATGCCGATAAGGCTGATAGCTACTCTTAAGACGTTGCCGACTAGGCATTCTATTCCTTGAATGGTAGCGGCACCGTCGTAGGTGCAGGTGTAGAGGACTTTACTACCAAGACCAGACCATTCTTCTCCTTGGGCGTAGATTTGGGTGGGAGAGAGCGGGAAGAACAAAAGCAAAAAGGCACAAAGGCACAAAAGCAATTTGGGAAGGCGGTTTAGAAAGTGTGTCATGGGTATATTATATCTGAGGAATGAGAAGCATAAAAGCATAAAAGCTCAAAGGAATAAAAGATTTGGGGTTGGGTATGGTTTAGAGATCGATGGATATAAATAGAAACAGGGTTGAAGTGCGATAGAAATAAATGGTAACACGGTTGAGATACTGTGAAGATATGGTTGTAATAAGATGGAAAAATGGAGATAAATGGGATAGATGGAAATAAAAAGTAACACGGTTGAAGTGCGATAGAAATAAATAGTAACACAGTTGTGATAAGTTGGGTTAGAGTTTTTGGAGGAGGATGGAGGATTGGTCTTGGTAGGTTGTTTCCCAATTGGGGTCTTGAGAAAGGGTTTGGGCAAGAGGAAAATTGGGAGGGAGGAGGATGGTGTTGATTTGGTAATCTATTAAAGTTTGTTGCCAGTTGGGGTTTTTGAGAGTGACTAGTTCGAGATAGGTTTGGGCAAATGATTGGCCGTCTATAAAGAAATTGTCCATGCGGCCGTCAATGAAGTATTTGTATTGGGGGAGGTGCCAGATGAGATATCCACCCCAAGTAAATTCGTTTAAAATGTTGGGTTTAATGGGGTGTTGTTGGATGTGTTGGATGGCTTGGTAGGGATAAGGGGCGAAGCTGGAAGGGAGAGTGGCGTAGTGTTGTGGATTGGTATAGGCAAAGCGAGTGGCTTGGATGTGGGTGAGTGTGTGTTTGGTGGTGAAAAGAAGTGAGAGTGTGAGGAAAAAATAGAGGAGGAGATTGGTGGGTTTAGAGGGAAAAGAAGAGTGGAGTGAGGCAATAATTTGAGGGGTGTGGTAGAGGATAATGGCAGTGAGGATAAGAAAATATCTTGAGGTAGCGAGGCTTAAGATAAAGAAAAGAATCATGAGGATTTTGGTGTGGGTGGGGTGGTTTTTGTTGGTTATATAGAGGAAGTAGAGGGCGGAAATGATTAAGTAGGCAGTGGTTTGTGAGGGGTTAGGATGGGTGATGATAGATGACCAATCTGGATTGTGGTCGACAATGAAGATGTTGGTGGCCATTTGATAGACGAGGTGATAGGTGTTTAGGTGGTATGGGTTGATGAGGGTGGTGAGGAGAATGAGGAGAAACAAGTAGAAAAAATATTTGAAATACTTGGTGGGTGGAGTTTTTAGGGTGCTAGAAGTGAAAAATTGGATTAATAGCCAAGTAGCTAGGAGGAGAAGGCCAAAGATAAAACCACCGTGGAGGTTGACCCAAAGTAAGAAAAGTAAAGGTAGAGTGTAGAGGTTGGTTTTTTTGAGCCAACTGAAAAAGCCAGTTTTGGAGGAGATTTTAGTGGGCGGGTTTTTGGAGAGGAGAGAATAGAGGATAACTAGAAAAAAAAGTGAGACTACCTGGGGACGAAAGCCAGTGATGAGTTGGGTGGCGGGTATTAAAGGGAGGAGGAAAAGGGTGTAGAAAAGGTTTAGGTGTCTGTGTTTGTAAGTGATGAAAGCGAATGTTGCGGCATAGAAGAGAGAATGGATGAGGGTGGAGCTTAAGATGCCTAGAGAGTTAAAAGGTAGGTAGTAGAGAATGTCGGTGAGCCAAGAGTGGTAGACGTAGGGATAGCTGGGGAGAGTGTGGGAAAAGATGTCTATTTTGGGGATTGAGTGAGTTTGGATGATGTGTTGACCGACTTTTAAGTGCCACCAGTAATCGGGGTTGGTGTTGGGGTAGGTGGAGACAAGGAAAAAAGCAATGAAGATAAGTGTTGGGTATAGGTGGTGCTTTTTGAGAGTCATGGATAGTAAAAAGGCCTCTGGGTAGAGGCCTTTTTTTAGAAAAACTTGTTTTTTTAGGCGCTGGGAGCTCCACCACCTGATTCTGTGCCAGTAGCGTCAGGGAAGTCGATGCTGTCGAAGGAGACTCCGAAGAAGTTGGCAACGATGGTCATGATAGCAAAGGCTGAAGCGACGATGGCTAGACCGATGATAGCGTTGGTGATTCTGGTTCTTGCTTCTTCGACTTTGGCTTTGTCGCCACCGGCTGTGATCCAACCGTAGCCCCCCATAAGGAGCATGAAGAAGACAAAAAGGACGGCGATAACGACTGCGGCGGTGAATACTGCATTGATAAGGGTACCAATGTCACTTACCCCTGTACCACTGGGGGGGTCGATGGTAATGGTGGTGACTTGAGCGAATGCTGGTGAAGCAGATGCAGCTAACATACTTCCAAGTGTAACTATTTTGGCGAGACTTTTTTTCATTGTGAATCCTCCGTATTTGGGCAGTTTTTATTGGTTAAATTTTATAATTGTTGAGTTTTGTTTGTCAAATAAGGTTTATGGGAGGGGGAGACATTTTCCTGTCTCTGGGTCTTGGGCCCAACCGTCTGAACAAGCAGATGAGCTGCCAACGTTGCCGATACCAAAAAAACTGTCGACTAGTTTGTAGATGGCGAAAGAGGAGGCGACTATGGTGAGGCCGATTAGGGCATTGGTGATACGAGATCTAGCGGCTTCAACTTGGGCTTTGTCGCCACCAGCGGTGAGCCAGTTGTAGCCGCCCCAGATGAAGTAGATAAGAGTGGCTAAGCCAGCGATGATGATAGCCACGCCTACAACAGAAGAAACAATGGTGCCGAGGGCGTCGCCAGTGATGTTGGGGTAGTTGAGGTCGTTGTTGGAAACAATTTCTTGTCTAATATCAACTGTGGCTTGAAAAAACATGTGTCTCCTTTGAAAGATTATGAGTCTGGGTTTAAGTTGTTGGGTAAGTCGAATTTTAGGATGTCAAAACCAATGGCTGGGCCGATAAAGCTGACGATGGCGATAACGGCAAAAAGAATGGTCATACCAATGAGGGCGTTGATGATTCTGTTTCTGGCGGCTTCGACTTTGGTTTTGTCTCCACCTGAAGTGAGCCAAGTGGCTCCGCCGATGATGAGGAAGATGAGGACACCAAGGCCACCTAAGATGAGGAATACTCTCCAGATGGTGACAACTAGAGTGGTGAGAAATCCTGGAGCGCTGGCGGTGCCGCCGTCTCCAAAGTTTTGTAGGGCTGGGTTGACTATTTCTGCCATGGTTAGCTAGTTGTAGCTCCTTCAATAATATTTTGAATGGTTTCAGCTGGGTTTAGGATGTCTATACCTAAGACTATACCAACGACGCCAGTGATTGTGTAGGCAGCGACGACGATAACAATACCGATGCCGGCGGCGACCATTTGGTTTTTGGCGGTTTCGACTTTTTGTTGATCGCCGTTGGAGATGATCCAGTTGATGGCACCGAAGATAAAGTAGAGCATAAAAGCGAGACCAGCGATGATAGTGAGAGCGCCAATGACAGTACTAATCAGTGTGGCAAGGTGGACGGGGGCGTCGCTTAAGCCAATGTTTTGAAAAGTGCCTTCACCGGTGATTTCACCAAGAGGTTCGCCATCAGTTGGGGGCGCGACGGCGCCAACTTTGGGAAGTCTGATTTGGGTAAAAGCATTTAAGTCGATTGGTTTCATGAAGTGGGTCCGTAAATTGTAGGATTAAGAATGGCATCTGGGCGGCCGTAAAAGATCATGCTAAAGATGGCGGTGACAATGAAGGTACCAGCGACGATAACTAAACCAACGACACTCATGAGAATTTTTTGTCTAGCGGCTTCGATACCTTTGGGATCACCACCTGAGGTGATGTAGGAAACTCCGGCAAAGAGGATGTTGAAAAAAGCAAACAGTCCAGCGACGACTACGATGAGCCTGACTGAGCTGCTGATTAAGTTAATGAGACCACCAGGGCCAATAAGGTCTCTGTCTTGACCTGAGAGTCTGGAAAGAGGGTTTTGGACTTCACCGAAAACACCTGAGAAAAGCATATTTATATAATAGTGTTATTGAGTATATTAATGCCAGTGATGATTTCGATGATTTGGATGATCCAGTAACTGGCAAAGATGATGACAAAGCCAATTATAGCACCAGTGATGGCTTGTTGGCCTTTTTGAGTTTTTTCGGGACTACCTCCGCTGGTGACGAGTGTGAAACCACCGAAGAGGAGGATGAAAAAAAGGATGAGTCCAGCGATGATGTAAAGATTGGGGAGAATGGCGGAGAGAAGGTTGGTGATGGAGGGAAAACGGTCTCGAACGCTAGTTTGGGTGGTGGGGTCGAGTTGAAATTCTTCTCCAAGATCGATGCCTTGGGCGAGTGCGAATGGTGTGAGATTGAGAAAGATGATTGAAGCTGAAAGTATGGATAAAAATCTTTTCATGGGGGTATTATATCTGAGGGAGGAGAAGCTTAAAAGCACAAAAGCATAAAGGCTTGGGGAGGGTAAAAAATTGGTTTAGAAATCAACCTTGCTGAATGAGATTGAGATAAATGGTGATGATAT
>CBDUQH010000038.1:0-9848 GCA_965369335.1 uncultured bacterium | reverse complement strand
AGTCTGATCTTTAAAAGGTAGCTTGGTGGTATCGGTGAGAACATCAGTTTCTTTCCAAGGGTAAACGTCAACTCCAACTCCATTTTTGTATTGTTTGACGAGTAGATTTTGACCACAACCAATGTCAAGTAATTTTCCTGAAATTTTGGGTAAAACGTAGTCGGTCCTTTCTTGGGCCAGAGTTTTTAGGCCAATGTGTTTAAGCCAGTGTTGAGGAGATATAACTCTAAATGGAAAGAATAAGGTTTGGGCAATTTGGTTCATTTGGGTGTGAATCGGTATTTTAAGATAGTGTAGATGGCTTCGATGCCGTGGATGATGTTAATTTTTTTACCCTCGTTTTTGGTTCTGGGTTTGTACTTTATTGGAACTTCGAGGATGTTTATTCCTCTTTCTAAGATTTTGGCGGTGATCTCTGGTTCAAATTCGAACTCTAAAGCTCTCAATCGGAGAGGTTTAATAACTTTTGAACGAAAGGCTTTGTAGGCTGTTTCCATGTCGGTTAAGTCGCTGCCGTAACAAAGGTTAGTTAAGGTGGTTAGAAACCAATTGGCAATTCTTGTTTTGGTAGGAATGTTAGGGTTTTTACCAAGGAATCGTGATCCATAAACCACGTCAGCTTGGCCTTCTAAAATTGGTTTGAGTATTTTGCTATGGTCTTTGGGGTCTAGTTCAAGGTCAGCATCTTGGATGATGATGATATCGCCAGTGGCAAATTTAAGGCCAATTCTTACAGCGGCACCTTTGCCTAGGTTTATGAGAGAAAAATGTACCTTAATATTGGACTTGTCGAGCTTTTTTTGGGAGATTATTTTTTTTCGACTGTTATCTGTTGAGCCATCGTCAATGACGATAATTTCTTTAACTATGTTTGGGGCAAGTTTAACTTTTTTTACTCTATCGATAACTTTGTCGATAGTTTTTTCTTCGTTATAAACCGGAATGATGATGGAGAGTTTGATTGGTTTGGGCTTTTTCATCAATAAACTTAAGTGGGTTGAATTTCTTAAGATAGATTCTGGTATTATACATACTTATGAGAAACGATTGGAAAGAGCTGTGGAAATATCGTAGTTTGATTTTGCTGTTTGTGGAGCGAGATTTACAAGCACGCTATAAACAGACCTTTTTGGGGATCGGATGGTCAATACTTCAACCTCTGCTGATGATGATGGTTTTGACTGTTATTTTTGCCAATTTTTTGAAAGTCGATTCTGGAGGTGTTCCCTACCCTATTTTTTCTTATGCTGCCTTGGTACCATGGACGTTTGTGTCAAGGTCGTTGACGGCTTCGTCTGTAGGACTGTTAACGTATAAGTCTTTGATTACTAAAATTTATTTCCCAAGAGAGATTATTCCCTTGAGTATGGTGTTGTCATCTTTGGTTGATTTTTTCTTGGCAAGTTGTGTGTTTGTACTGATGATGATAGTGACTCGGACTGGAGTAGGTTTGAATGTTTTATACGTACTTATGTTAATTCCAGCTCAACTTTTGCTCGCTGCTGCTTTGGCATTGCTTATGAGTTTTTTGGGGGCATTGCTTAGAGATTTACAGTTTGTGTTGCCATTTCTAATTCAAATTTGGATGTATGCAACTCCGGTTATTTACGGATTACAAAGCATTACCTCAAAATATATGTGGTTGTTTTATTTCAACCCTTTGGCGGGGATTATTGATGGTTATCGGAGAACAGTACTGTTTAACCAGCCCCCTGATTGGTCTCTTTTTGGTGCAAGCTTGGCGTTTTCTGTAGTTCTATTTTTAGTAGCATATTTGTTATTTAAAAAGGTTGAAGGATTTTTGATCGACGTTTTGTAATGAAAAGAATTAGTTTTAAATCAGTAACCAAAACTTTTTTAAAAGGGCCTAGGTATTATCCGTCTCTGAGAGAGCTGCTTGTGCCTGTTTTTGGAGGGGAAAAAGTGAATTATCAAAGGTTCAAGGCTTTGGATGCTGTGTCGTTTGATATTGACCAAGGTGAAACAGTAGGGATAGTGGGGGGGAATGGAGCGGGCAAGTCGACGACTTTGAAATTAATTTCTAAAGTTACTAGACCAGAAAATGGGACAGTCATTACAGAAGGAGCTATCTCTGGGCTTTTGGAATTGGGTGCCGGATTCCACCCTGAACTGAGTGGAAGAGAAAATATCTTTTTTAACGGCGTACTTATGGGAAATAGTAAGAAAAAAATGCGAGAAATTTTTGATGAAGTGGTTGAGTTTTCTGAGCTTGGAGAGTTTATAGATACTCCAGTAAAACATTATTCTTCCGGGATGTATGCACGATTGGGTTTTTCAGTGGCGATTTTTACAGAGCCTGATATTTTGCTGGTGGATGAAGTTTTATCAGTTGGAGATGAAGCCTTTCAAAGAAAGTGTCAGAAAAGAATAAAGCAGTACCGAGATGATAACAAAAAAACTATCGTTTTTGTGTCACATAATCTGGAGTTGGTTAGAAGAGTTTGTAGCAGAGTGGTATGGTTGGAACACGGAAAGCTGATGGCAGAAGGAAATTCGGGAGAAATAATTAGAGAATATAAGAAATTTGTGAGGTTGAATGAAAAATGATTTTTGGAAAGGTAAAAAAGTGTTAGTCACTGGAGGGAGGGGTTTTTTGGGCTCTCACTTAGTGCAAAAGTTAATGACAACGTCGGCTAAAGAATTGTTGGTGCCTGGTGTTGAGGAATTTGATTTGACTAAAGAAGCAGATCGTGAAGCTGTGGTGGAGGGAGTTGATGTGGTGATTCATTTGGCTGCTTTGGTTGGTGGGATTGGGTTCAACCAAAAGAATCAAGGCAGAATATTTTATGAAAATGCGATTATGGGAATTGGACTTATGGATGCGGCTTATAGAGCTGGAGTGAAAAAGTTTGTGAGTGTGGGGACAGTATGTGCTTACCCTAAATTTACTCCAACGCCTTTTAGAGAAGATGATTTATGGGATGGTTATCCTGAGGAGACTAATGCCCCCTATGGGTTGGCTAAAAAAATGCTTTTGGTTCAAGGACAGGCTTACAGGGAACAATATGGGTTTAATGCGATATATTTATTGCCAGCTAATTTGTACGGGCCTGGAGATAATTTTGATCCTAAATCTTCTCATGTGATTCCGGCCTTGATAAAGAGATTTATGGACGCGAAGAGACTAAAGAAAAAAAGTGTCAAAGTTTGGGGTACTGGAAAACCTACTAGAGAATTTTTGTATGTGAAAGATGCCGGACGTGGAATAGTACAGGCAGCTGAGAAGTATAATGGAAAGGAACCTGTAAATTTGGGCAGCGGATTTGAAATTTCGATAAGAGAGCTAGTTGAGATTGTGGCTGACTTAGTGGGTTATAAAGGCTTGATAAATTGGGATAAAAGTAGACCAGACGGTCAACCCAGAAGAAAATTGGATGTGTCTCGAGCGGAAAAAGAATTTGGGTTTAAGGCAAAAGTAGATTTTAAAAAAGGACTAAGAGAAACGATTAAATGGTATGAGAAACAAGTTGATTAGATGTAAATAAAATGGGGTCATAGATACAAATAGAAAATGCTTTGTAACAAGTTGAATATAGGAAATAAGTAGAAACACTTTAGTGACAAATTGATATAAATGGAAATACTTTGTAGAAAATTGAGATAGGTAGAGATAAATGGGAAATGATGGAAATACTTAGAAACATATTGAAGTAGTTGGAAATTTACAGAAATAAGTGGTGAGGAAAAAATGGATGAAAATTTGATTAAGTTTCAAGAGTTTGCTGAAAAATTGGCTTATGATGCCGGAGAAGTGATAAGGTCTGGTTTCTCGATGGAGATAGTGCCTGATTGGAAAGCAGATGGAACACCGTTGACTGAGACTGATAAAAAAATCAATCAGATGGTAATTGATCGAGTCAAAAGTGAGTTTGGTGATCATGACGTGATGGCTGAGGAAGGAAATGATATGGACAGTGCAGAGTATTTGTGGGTTTGTGATCCAGTGGATGGGACAATACCTTTTTCCCATGGGTTGAAGATGTCTACTTTTAGCTTGGCTTTGGTGAAAGATGGGACGCCAATTGTGGGAGTAGTGAATGATCCTTTTACAGGACTTCTTTTTAGTGCTTCGGTTGGAAATGGGTGTTTGATGAACGGGGAAAAAGTAGAAGTTAGTAAGAGTAGTGAAATTAGGCAAAGCTTGGTTATAGTTGAAGGTCCTGCGCCAATTATTAACTCGGTTTTAGAAGTTACCAAAAGAGGAGGACATGTTATGAAATTGGCCTCTTTTGTATATGGAGCAAAACAGATTGCAAGTGGGCACTTTGGTGGAGCTATATTTGGCTGGACCAGCCCGTGGGATGCAGCGGCTGTGAAAGTGTTAGTCGAGGAGGCAGGTGGAAAGACGAGTGACCTAGACGGAAATGATCAAAGGTATGATCGAGAAACCAATGGCTTTGTGGTTAGTAATGGATTACTTCATGAGGAGTTGTTGGAGATTGTGGAGTTGGTGAAAAAAGATAAATAATGAGATTTTTTTTGCGGTGGTTTTTGTGGCACAAGATGCTGCTAATAGTGAGAGAGGTTGCGCTGTGGCTAGATTCTTCTCAGCCTGAGGCTGATCAGAATGACAACGTAAAAGACCAAGGCTTGAAACCCATGGCTTTTGCTGTAGAGGTCATGTTATTTAATATCGTCTTGCATTCATCCACGGACTAAGTCCGTGGCTTTCTGCAAGATAACAGTAAAGATTATTTGGTGGCTTCGACTGCGAAAGCTGGATAGACGTGGATGTTGGGGAGGAAAGTGACTTTTTTGAATTTGAGTTTGGTGAGAAGGTTTTTGATTGAAGCTTTGGAGTACATCGCTTTGTGGAAACCAAATTCGTTTTTTTGAGAGCCAAATAGGAGGCGGGTGTACCAGTCACGATCTTTTTGGGTTTTGGATTTGTGATAGCCTTCGATGGTGCCATCTAGGTCTGGAATATCAATGTGGACAATACCTCCAGGTTTTAACAGTTTGTGCCAGTACTTGAGAAGTATTTGTCCTTCTTTGAAGGAAAAGTGCTCGAATAGTTGGACTGATCTGATTTCATCGATGGAGTTTGGTTTGTATGGCAACTCTCTAACATCTGCGTGAACGTCGACAACTATAGGGCGCTTTTCGAATTTTTTGGTTTCAAAGTCTTTGCGAGTGACGTTTTTGTGGATGTTGGAACCGTAGTAGTTTTTGACTGTGGTTTTGTTGATTTTGACTAGATCTGGTCTTTTTTTGGCAAGGTATGACCAGTCTGGAATTTTGACATCGATGTTGACATAGTCTTTGAGGTAGACAGTGCCACAGCCTAGGTGGAGTTTGATTGAATCTTGAGTCATGTTAGTTTGAAAGTAATAGTTGGATAAATTGTAAATGAGATTGGTGTGTGAGGGTTAAATTTACTCTAATTAGGCTGAGTAAAGCAAGGATTGTGGTTAGAGTCAAGTTTAAAAAATCTTGATGACTAGGTTTTTGAGTTAAGTGTTTATTGACTTTTTGGATACCTATGGCTGTCAGTGGGAGAAGGATAGGAAATAGGCTGAAATAAAATCTGTGGCTGACAAAAGGCCAAATAAAGATGGGGATAAGTAAACCAGATAAGATAAGAAATATCACTGATTTGTATTTTTTTATTTGAATTGTGAATAGACTGATGATGATAAAAGGCCAAAGGTATAAGAATGCAGAGAAAAGTTGTGTTACGTGATTAATAAAAGTGGGGTGTTGTTGTTGAATTACTGTTTCTAGAGCAGTCCAAGGATATGCGTTGATTTGTTTTGCTGCCCATATGTAGAAGTAGATGACTGGGATAAGTGTTAAGGCAGAATAGATAACTGCCGTTTTGGGGCCATTTTTGTGTTTGAAGAAAATTATTAAGGCTATGCTAGGGAGAAGAAATCCCAAGTTCATTTTGGTCAGAATAGCTGTGGTTGAGATGATTGCAAAAAGAATCAGTTTTGAGTTGGTTAGGTTTTTTTGTTTTGAAATATAGACGGCTATGTTGATCAAAAATAAAGTGACAAACCAAGTAAAAAGGTCTGGTTGGACTAGCCTCAAGTAATAGATAGTCATATAGTTGGTAAGAAAAAGAAGGCTCGTGATAAGTGAGGTTTTGGGATCAAAGAAGTTGGTAGTTATTTGATAGATCAGGAGGGAAGAAAGAGACAATGATATCAAGTTGATGAGTAGATAGGCAAAAGTTAAGTTTGTAAATGTGAGGATCGATATACCCTGGGCAATAAAAGGTATGGCTGGATTGAAAAGGCAATGATGGCTTACCTCTTGTTTATTGAAGGTTACGAAGTAGTTGGCGGTAGCTATCCAGCACTTACTATCTTCTGAATGCTGGAAACTAAATAGTTTAAGGTAAAAAAATGATACAACGATGGATGTTAGTATGAGGATTATATAATGCCTTGTTGAGGACTTGCCGGTAATGTTTTGAAAGAGTTTAACCATTATTTGAAAAAGACAATAAATTTGATTTTGTTTGGAAATGTAACCTATGGGAGAACCTTTTTGGCTGATATTTTGGCTTAGTAGATCAATGAGTTCATGGGTTTTTGGGAAGATATTTTGTAATGATTTGTTTTAGTTGGTGAACACGAGTTTTATAGGTGTGCTGAGTAAGAGTTTTCTTTTGTCCAGCTTTGGCAATTTTTTCTCTTTTATCAGGATGTTTGAGGTAGTATTTAATCTTAGAGCTTAGTTCTTCGGCACTTGAGTAGGTTTCGACTTCTTTGCCTGGAGTAAAAAGTTGAGCGAGGTTGGATCGGGCTTCTGTGATGAGAAAAGAACCAACACCAGTGACTTCGTAGAGGCGCATGTTGTTGGCGTATTTGCCGGCAATGGTGCTGTGGCGGTTGATGACTATGTTGCTTTTGGCGAAAATCCGATACATTTCTAGACCCCAGGCTTGACCGTGGTAGTGGTGACGTAGAGGCGAGTCAAATTTGAGGGAGTCTACGCCATAACCCCAGATGTCGACTGGTGTGGTCTGAGCAACTTTTTCGATTAGAGCAGTGGCTGGCTGGTGGACTGAAGCGAAACCGCCGATGAAGGTTACCGGATATTTTTTGGTTTGGTGTTTGAGTTGGGTGAGAACGCGATCATCAAAGGCAAGTGGTGAGTAGGTTGTTTGAATACCTTGTTTAGTGTATTTGGAGACGAGGTTTGGTAGAGAGCTGATGACAAGGTCGTAGTGTCGAAAGATTGATTCGTCAGAAAAAGGGGCCGCAATCTGGCCTACAAGTAGTTTGATATATGGTCTGATTTGAGATATAAGCTGTGGAGATAATGCCCCGAGACTAAAAACGTAAAGCACCTCAGGTTTTATCTTTTGTATTTGAGAAACTAGAATTTGTTCCCTTAAAGGTGCAGTGAGACTTCTAAAAATATAAGGATTGAAATCGTATAACCCTGCTTGAATTTTTAGAAAATAGTTGTGACTGTTTTCAGTCAACCACATTCTTTGTAAAGATAAGTCGTTGGCAATTATTTCTTCAGTCTGATCACCATATTGCTTTAGCCAATGAGAATGAACGTTGGAAACTCCAAAAAAATTTTTAAAAATTGCTTTCTTTGCTAGCTTGTAGCTGTTGGGATAATGAGGTTGTTGGATAGCTAAAAATTCCGGATAATAGTTATAAACAAAGGCCCATTTCATCTTTGGAAGAATGTAATTTACGGGATAATTATAAATAACTTTATCATATATATAAATCTAACTTAGGCTTGGTTTTTAAGTTATAAGTTTCAACTTTGTTTGAAAAAAATACAAGTGAATGCTGACTGGGTAATTAGTTATTGGTGAAGAAGTTAGTAATTAATGGTAAAACTAAATCTATTGATATTCCCCATTGGTTAGGGAATAAATCAAGGATTTTAAAGAAATAACAGAGGAAAAAATGTTTTGGAAGATCTTCAACTATTTAAATGACTTGCTTAACAGTAATCCTAGGATGGATGAAAAAACAAGAACAGTTATCAAGAAAGTAAAAGCGTTCACTATGCTTAATGATGCGCGGCTAGTGAACATTTTGGCTTTAGCGAATCAGGTTATTGATGGAAAGGTTAAAGGAGATTTTGTGGAATGTGGTACATGCCGAGGAGGAAGTGGAGCTTTGATGGCACATGTGGCAAAAAATGAAGGTTGGAAGAGAAAGGTTTGGTTGTTTGATTCTTTTGAAGGACATCCTAAGCCAAATAACAAATCTGGCAAGGATAAAAATCTAATGACAGAGTGGGCGGGGACAATGGTGGCTTCCGAGGCTGATGTGGTCAAGGCCGTAAAAAGTGTGGATGCTTATAAAAAAGATAAGGTGAAAATTGTTAAAGGTTGGTTTCAGAAAACAGTATCTAAATCAAAGATAGGCAAGGTTGCTTTGGTACATATTGATGGTGATTGGTATGACTCAACCAAGTTCTGTCTAGAAGAGTTATACGAAATAGTTGAACCTGGTGGAGTGTTGGTGATAGATGATTATGCAAATAAGCAGTTTCCAGGTGTAAAAGATGCTGTGGATGAGTTTTTTGGTAATAGAGAAGGTGAAATCGAAGAAAGGTTTGAGGTTTACCCTGCCCTGGTTTTGAGAAAGGGATAGATATGGAATCAAAGTTGAGAGTGGTCCACTTTTGTACAAGTGACAAAGGTGGTGCTAATAGAGCTACAGTTGGACTACATAAGGCTTTGAAAAGTTGTGGCGTTGATTCAGTATTACTGGTTAGAGATAAATTTGGTAGAGACAAAAATGTTGTGAGTGTTGATAGTGATTTACTGAACAAACTTGGAGTTCGTTTTGGAAAAGTAAGGTTAGTTGGTTTTGGTTTGTGGTGGATAAGAAATATACGAGATGTTTGGTTTGGAAAGAAGTTGAAGTTGCCTTTTAGTTTTAATAGTAATCAGAGTCGGATAGACTGGCGGAAAGTTGGGAAGTTTCTAGAAGCTTGCGACGTGGTGTGTTTACATTGGGTTGATGGGTTTTTATCTGTTGAAGACGTGAGAAAGCTTAAGGAGGAATTCGGGAAAGAAATTGTGTGGACATTGTGGGATTTGGAACCAATTAGAGGTGGGTATCATTATGATTTGGATTTTAAAGCTTGGATAGAGGACAAAAAGGTTGGCAAGAAACTTAAGGATGGGATGAAAGAAAAAAGTAGAAATATACTGGAAGAAAAAGTCAAAAGATGGAAGGATTTGGAGATAGCTTGGGTGCCAGTGACAAGTTGGTTGGAAAGGGAGCTGGAGAAAAGTGTATTTGGGAAAGGTTTGAGTAGAAAGATACTTTTGAGTGTGGACATAAATGTGTATAAAAAAATTTCTAGACTAGATTGCAGAAAAAATTTGAAGTTGGCTGCGAATAAAAAAGTAGTTTTTGTAGGCGCGAGGAACTTTTATGATAAAAGAAAAGGAGGAGAAGTTTTCAAACAAACTTTGAGTAAGTTGGCAGATAAGTTGGGGAAAAAGTGTGAGAGGGTTTTAATTTTGACAGCAGGAGATAATGTGGATGTTTTTGATTCAAGATTTGAACAAGTAAATTTGGGAATGATTGGAAGAAAAAAATTGAGTTGGGCTTATAATGCTAGCGACGTGTTTGTGTGTCCTTCGATTGAAGACGGTGGACCAATGATGATAAATGAGGCTGTGATGTGTAAAACGCCAGTAGTTTGTTTCGACATGGGTGTTGCCAGAGATTTGGTGGGTAAAAGGAACGGCTATGTTGCTCGGTTGGCTAGTAGGGATGATTTGATGAGAGGGATTTATAAAATCTTGTTTGATACTAGAAGTAAACTTGATCTTAAAATAGATAAAAGATGTATGCCTGAGTATCAAGCAAAAGAGTATGTGGAAT
>CBDUQH010000037.1:0-10570 GCA_965369335.1 uncultured bacterium | reverse complement strand
GTCGTCGGTTGTGAGTGCCATATTCTTTGGATAATAATGTTTAATATTTGTATATGAAAACTAACAGGGTTGTATTGTACCAGAAGGGATAAGATTTTTCCACAAACAGGTTGTGTTGATTGACCCTGGGGCTAAGAGTCAGGCCAAAAACCCTGGGGTCATGCGAGGTTAGACTCAGTAACTTGTGCCATTCTGAGCCTGACTGTAAATCTAGCGAGTTCACGAGTGTAGCTCTAGATTCTTCACTTTTCGCCAGGCTCAAGGTTCAGAATGACAAAAGATTGAGGTGTTTACGGGGCTGCTTGGAGCCAGCGGAAGTAAGAGCGTTTGATTTCGTCTGGAGCGTTTATGACGAAATCTGGACGGAAGCGGAAGAGGTCTGAAGGGTTGGTGTTGTTGGAAACTGAATCGTAGGTTCTGGCTAGATTGATACCGCTCCAGCCAACGAAAGTGCCGTCCCCGATAAATTTGAGATCAGGGCCACCGTTACTTTGGACATCAATGATGCCATCGGCGATAAATACACCTGAAACTACTGGCGAAGTGGCGGCTGGGTCTGGGTCACCGACGGTGTCGGCAATATTGATGTTGCCTCTGACTATAAAGATGAGGCTGCCACCAGGGTCAACTGTGATGGTGTTGTTAATATTGAGGTCGCCTTCTACAAAAACGGTAATTTGTTCACCAGCATTCACTGTCCAAGGGTTGTTGATGTTTATGTCACCTTGGCGGCAGTAGGCACCGTTGTTGTTTACAGGAGGAATAATGGGTTTGTTGACATCTGGTCCAGTCCAGTCATCAAGCGGGTTTAGTGGAAATTGGAATTGTCGATAGAAAAAGTCGTAGGTTTCTCTGGGGATGCTGTAACTTTGCAAAGCGATTCGGTTTTTGCCTTCTTCGTCTACTGGAGATGATTGTTCACCGGCGTTGAAATCTACATCGACAAGGCCGTTGGCATAGGTGACTATCCCTGAGGAGTCGGCAGTACCTAGATCGTCTTGGAGAGAGAGATAAGGTTCACAAGTGGGAAGGATGCATGTTGAGGTGGGAATAAGATCTTGTAGTGCCAATGAAAAGTCGTCTGGGGCTTGGTTGACATGAACATCACCACCGACAACTTGGAACCAAGAAGCCATGACATTGGTGACAAAATAGTTGAGGTTGTTGATGTTGGGACCAACAGTGATGGAGTAGTTGCCAGAGGCTGGGCAAGAGACAGACCATTGGCTGGGGTCACCGGGGTTTAGGGTGGTGAGATATGGACTAGTGCTACCAGGAAGAGTGAGGGCGTCGATAGTACCCGTTGGTTGGACTGATTGAGTGTCTGCTGAGTTGGAAACTGTGGTGCCTGAGCCTGGTTCGATTGGACTGGCACCGATAAGCTCGCAACGACCTGAGGCGCCGTTAAAGACGGCCAATGAATCTGGGTCTTCGTAGACTGTGCCGGTGACAGTGTAGGTACAAGCGTCGATGGTGGATGTGGGTGAGTTAACAAAAGCAGATTCAGAGCAGCCGCCACGGGATTTGATGCGAGCGTAGTAGGTGCCAGGAGGTAGAGGTGAAGTGTAGCTACAAGTGCCGGCACAACTGAAAACGGCGCTATTTTGCCAGGTATTGTCGATGACAGGTGTACCAGAAGATTGATCGATAATGTCGATTTCGTATTGGGTGGCGTAGAGGACTGGCGACCACTGCCAAGTGGCTGAGCCGTTGGTAACTTCGTTGGGACCACAAGTGGTGGGGTTGACGGGTGTGACTGTGGCATCGGCGCAGACGCCAGGGTCGATGATGATGTTGACGATGGCAGAGACTCCGTAGGCGCCGTCGTTGTCGTAAGCTACTGTTTGAAGGGTACGAGAGAGTGGTCCTTGGATGTTGGTGATGGTGAATTGGTAAGGGCCTGATGTGTCTGAGCTGTGGAAGACACCGTCTAAGTAGAGGTCTACTCTGGTGACAGTACCGTCTGAGTCGGCAGCATTGGCATTGACGGTGACATTTGAGCCTAAAGTGAAGGTGGTGCCATTGGTGGGTGAGGTGATGGAGGTGGTGGGAGCATTGTTACAGTTGGGACAGGAGGGGTCGTAGGTGCATTGGGTGGTGCCGCAAAAGGAGCCGTTGTAGGCAGAGACGGCGTATTGGGTTCGGCGGAAGCAAGAACCACAAGTGTCAATTGGGCCACACCAGCTATCGCCTACTAAGTTGGTAGCTGAGCAGCAGCCGAAAGTATTGCAAGCACGAGTGGTGCCGCAAGCGTTGGTTTGGGTGCCACCACCACAAGCTGCGCTACAAGGGCCCCATGAGTTGGGGTTGCAGGAGACGTTGCAGCCATTGGTAGTTGTGGTGTTATTGTCCCAGATTTCACACCCCCAACTGTATGCAGTACACCAATAGCTATATCTTTGGATTCCTGCTAAACAGTTACCTCCTGACCACACACAACTATTGCATGCGTTTCGAGAAGTTGCATCACACCTATACCCGGAAATGGCATTACCTCCACAACTGTAAGAATTATAAGTAACACAGCCTGTTCCCGAACAAATTTGAGCTTGAACATTGTCTGGAGTAAAGCTACCTAAAAACAATGCTGTAAACAGAAAATATAGCAGTGAAAGAAATATTTTTTTTTGGCAGAAGTTAATCACTTTATGGCTTTATGTAGGTGTGAATAATTATTTCGTAGGCATTTTCAGGATTTTCAATTTCACTTAAAATCTCAGGTTTTCTTAGGATAAAAGTCACAGTGACTCCTGAATGGAAATGTTTTGTAATTTCAGGAAGAGTTATTGTTTTTAGGGCAAATCTTGTTTGGTCTGGTTGCTCTTGAATAGCGGCTAGGGAGTTTATTTTGGAAACGACTACTTCTTCAGTAGCCTTGTTTGATGTGCCATCGGGGTAGGTAAGTTGAAAAATGTATGAACTTGTATCCTCATTAACTGTTCTGATAACTCCTGTGAGATTGGCTTGTACATCTTGAGAGAGTTCAGGATTGTATCCGTACTCTAGAGTTTCAGACTTATGTGTTACGGTTTTAATTTCATAAGTTTTTTTAAAAAACAAAAAAGCAACTAACGAAGTGGCTAACAAAATTAGCCCCAAAATAATAACTACAGCAAAAGTAGCTGTTTTATTAATCATGGTCTCACTTTAACCCAATTGAGGAATCATTTCAATCAAGAACGACAGGTACGATTGGAATTGTTAGTTACCTAAAAAAGTAACTCTTTGAGCAATACCCAAGTAGATTGGATCAGTAGAAGTATTGTTTTCTAAACTTAATAGTTCATCACGATATTCTTGGTTCAAAGCTATGGTTGAATAATATTCACCATAATACGGTGGCAAGTCATCTAAAGCCGTTTCAATTCGAGGAACTATAAAGCTGGAGTAATTATCAAGACTTTCTCCTGCAACTTCAAATTCAAACGTTGTTTTTAGACCTGGTTCTAGTCTCTCAACGACTTCATCGATTGGAATAAGATTGTCTGGGCTTCCTCCATCATTTCTGGCAAAAAGTTGGTCATTAGCAATAATGGAGACATAAACGTCTTTTTCGTTACCGTTAATGAGGACTTTCATTCTTACATCTACCAGTCTGAAATTTTCGTATTCAGTCCCCTCGAATGGTAGTCCTGTGTCTGGATTAATAATTTGTTCACCGGTCACAGGATTTTCTAATCGAATTCCATCCAATTCAGTTACACCTACTATTCCTACTATGGTTCCAGTAACATTTACACCGGTAACTTCTCTTCGGTCAGTATTAATGCTGACAAAATCGTGTGATCCATTATTGTTTATTGTAAATGTTTCTGTGCTACCATCATTTCTTTCTATTACAATGCTTCCATCTATTGCATTAGAGTCAACGTTATTGTAATAAGCGATTTCGTCAAGGTTTACGGCATTTTCTCCTGACCAAGATTCTCCTCTGTATTGATCAAAGCTAAAAGCAGGACTGTTTTTAGATTGATTTATCTCATTACTCACCAGTCTAATGCCGTTTTCGTTTGTAGAAAGTTCGTAACGTGTTTCTTCCCCTTGGTTTTCAGGAGTGGAAGTAATTAGGACAGAAGTATCTCCTTCCTGGCGAATTTCAACATTTGTTTCTGAAGAAATCCCTATGTCTGGCACCATAATTGTTGCTTGGTTTAAGGATTCTTCTTGACTAAGTCCATCTTCGAGAAATCCTTGTAGAAATTTTTGTGTGTCGATTATGGCTTGTCCCTGATGGTCAACTGAGACCAATATGTAATTTTCGTCACCTGTAAATACCATTTCAGTGTTTTGAGGGTTTGAGTCAAGATCAATACCTTGTGACTCGAAAAATTGATTGGTTAGACCACTGACAAAGTCCATTGGTAGATAAACTGATTGGCCCTCTGAAGAAAAGAAGAAAGTAGACCCTTTGGAGTGGGTGATATTGTCAGGGGTTTCGACGCCGTTTTTTAGCCTGACTATGAAGTTAGTATCACCATCAATAGAATCTGCAGCAGATTCAATATTTGGGCTCATAATAACAAGTTCAAGGTTTTCGGGATTGAGTAGTACTGCTGGTAGGCCAGCATCGAGAAAGAATTGAATGTTTGCTTCTATAGTCTCGGCTTCGTCTTCTAGTTGAGGGTTTTGATCAAGTAAATCACCAAAAGTGCCGATTGTGTCTGGGTTTTCTGTGCTCCCATTAGTTTGAATAACAACGTCAATATTTCTAACAATCTCTTTGACGTTTTCATTGGGTTTGGGACCTTCTAAGTGTGGAGATCTTCTAGACCAAGGAGGAGAGTCATCACCGGGTTCTGAAACGGCATTAATAACTGATCTAAGGTAATCGTTCTCACTTGGATCTAATGAAGTTATGTCTAAAGTGTTTTGGTTGTCTCTTTGTGCATCTTCGTGGGGCCGAAAATTTGAAGCCTCTTTTGCAGTTGGAGCTAGCATGCTCACAACCATTGGAAGGGCAACTGTTAATGGTGTTTTTCGTTTTTGTATACTTTTTTCTTTTGACCAGTCATTGTAATCAATTTCTTTATTCATATCTTCGCTCATTGTTACCTACTAAATTAACAACAGACTAGCTGTTGGATGGGTTTGTAAGTTTAAAACTTTGTATTAAATTATATGGGTCGTCGGTGATATCTTATGGGATGACGACTTGTAGGTTGTATTGTATCCTATAGTTGCCTTGACTTCAATACTCACTTGGTGAGTATGGGGTACTTATTAGATGTGTATCTAAGGGTGGAAGAATGGAGTGATTTCGCTATGGGTTTAAAGGAGAGATTGGAGTATAGCAATATGGGCAAGATATGGGAAGTAGGGGATGCATAGGAAGTATGATTAAATACTGTAATGGTTGATTTGAAATATACTATTTGTTTTTGTGTGAGTAGTGACAAGGTTTTGATGCTGCATCGGAAAAAAGAGCCAAACAAAGGCAAATGGAATGGTTTGGGTGGAAAGATAGAAGTGGGAGAAGAGCCAAAAGACTCAATCATTAGGGAGATGCTGGAGGAAGCGGGGATAGATTTAAGTGAGAGTCAGATAAGATTGGGTGGGGTGGTAAGTTGGGATATGGATAAATATGATGGCTTGTTAGGAATGTATTGTTTTGTGGTTGATTTAGGCGATGAATTTCCGATTTGGGAGGAGAAAGTAAAAACTAGCGAAGGATATTTGGCCTGGAAAGGCCTTGATTGGGTGATAAATCGGGACAATTTGGAGGTGGTAGAGAATATACCACTTTTTTTGCCTAAAGTTTTGGCAAATGAGGGAGTGAAAGACTATCGGTTTGTGTATCGAAAGGAGAAGTTGGTTGATTGGGAGGTTTTGGAGATGTAGAGGAAGAATGTATGGAAGTACAGAAAGTATAGAAGGTACGGAAAGTACAGGAAGCTCAACGGTTCAAAAGCACTAAATATCAAAGGGTTAGGGTAACGAAGCCGGTATAGGTTGTGAAGTTGGGTTATGTTGGACAATTGAAAAAATAAGATTTGTCTTAAGATATGAGTTTGATAAAAATTGTTACACAAAGATAGATTCTTATCCGCCATAGACAGATCAGAATGACAACGACCTGCGGTCATCTTGAGTGGAGCGAAAGATCTAGCGAATTGGTGAGCGTTTTTGAGGGAAACTGATTGGATGGAAATGGTTTTTGCACCCTTTATAATTTTTCTTCAATTTTGACAAGAATCTTGGCCTGAGAATCTAAGATCCCGGACAATGCTTCCGCCAGCTGGCGGAGCCTTTACCGGGATGACGATTTAGAGATTAAACCCTAGAAGACCCTTTGTAGATTTTTGGTTCTAACCATTCTTTGGGAGGGTTTTTAGAATCTTGTTTTTGCTCGTTCTTTTTGTTTTCCTGAGATGGTTTGGGGAGAGGAAGAGGTAGTGTTGGTAGGTTGGGTTGAGTTGATTGGGATGGAGTTGGCTGGTTTTGAGGAGATGGGTTTTTGGGTTGTTTGGCCTGAGAAGATGCTGGTGTGGGTAGGTTCATTTGACCTGGAACGTTGAAAGGTGGAAAAGCGGGTGGTTGGAAGCCAGGGAATTGTGAAGCTGCTGAGGTGATTGGTGGGGGTTGGCGTTTGGCACCTTTTTGAAGTAATTTTCCAGCGGCAATGAAAGCGTCAGCAGAGATGAGTGGATTTTGGAAGCGGTTGGTGGCAAAGTCGAGACCAGCGAGGAGGTTGGAAGCTGCATCTTGAGGAAAATCTAGTTCTATTTGGCTTAAAAATTCGAGCAAGATTTCGGCGTATGAGCCGGCTGAGTTATCTAGAATGCTAGTTGAGGCAAAGTTGGGGCTTTGGCGCCTGTTAAAAGCAACGGTGGTGGCTTCAGAGAAAATTTTTCGGTCAGATTCATAGATTTTGCCAAGGTCTTCAAGACGAGAAATGCCGAGAGTAAAGATGAGACCTGCTTGGGCTCCTTTGAATGAGAAGTCGATGTTTTTGGGGCTTGGGGCTTTTTTACCAGGTTTGGGTTGGATAATAAGTTCAAAAGTGTTACCAGCGCCGTCATTGTGGCTGATTTTTTCGATTGATCCAGGATCGTATTGAGTGAAAGAGATGACTAGATTGCGGTTACCTATGGTTTTGGAAATATGGTTGAGTCCAACAAGACGAGAAAATTCTGTTCTGAGCTCGATTGGTGAAGCGATAGTAACGTCTTTTTTGGCTTCTTTAAGAGCGAGAAATAGAGCTAGACTGGCACCAACGTGGTCGACAGTGGCATTGTTACCAAACAGAATAAAGATAGGATCGTCTGTTTTGAGTTGTTGTTTGATTGAAGAAATATCGACTGTGGGAGACACAATAGAGAAAGTTACTAATTATCTAATTACACTAATTTCTAAGTTTGACTGTGTGAGTGCATATTATCAGATTTATCCGGCTAATCAAGAGATAATTGAGTTACTAATTAATCTAATTACACTAATTTCTAAAAAATACCCAAGGCTCCAATGTCTAGTTTGTAGTTGGTTGTTAGACATTTTTTAGGTTAATTAGGCGAATTAGAGTAATTAGAGACTTATTGCTCTTGAACTTTGGTGAAGGCTTGGATGATGTCGTTTTCTTGGATGTTAAGCCTAGGTTTGAGGACGATACCGCATTCCTGATCTTGAGTAATTTCCTTGGCGTCAACTTTACCTTGTTTGAGTGAGGAGATGGTGGCGTCGGTGATGATTTTGTCATCACGACGTAAGTGGACTTTGTCTCCAAGGGACATTTTTCCTGAGGTAACAATACACCCTGCAATTAATGAATCTTTGATATCAAAGAGAGCTTTGACTTTGGCACGACCTAACTCTTGTTCGTCGATAGTAGGCTCGAGAAGCTTGAGAATTTGAGACTCAAAGTCTTCAAGTAGTTTGTAGATTATCTTGTAGGGTTTGAGTGGAACTCTTTCTACTTCGGCTAGTTTTTTAGCTGAGCGATCGATTGGTACGTTGAAGGCGATAATGACAGAGCTTGTGGTTTGGGCGAGCATAACGTCTGATTCTGTTACTTGGCCAGTGTTGGCTTGGAGGATGGTGACTTCTTCGGGGAGGTTTTGTTGGATGGCTTCGAGCGAGCCTTTGGTGTCGGCATTTAGGATGATTTGGATGTTGGGTCTTTCTTCTTGTTCTTGATCTTCTTCTGGAGATTCTTGTTCATCGTTTGGAGCTGGCTGGTTTTCTTCTGGTTTGAGATCAGTCTCGGGTTGATTGGGGTTGGTAGCAATTTCTAGTTCTTCTAGTTCTTTGAGTTCTTTTTGGACTGTTGGTAAGTCTTTGGAAGTGGTGAAAAGACTGCCGGCGGCAGGGACTTGTTTGAGACCAAGGACTTCGACTGGAGTGGCAGGAAGGGCTTGGTTAATGGCTTTTCCTGAGTCTGTGAGGAGTCTTTTGATTTTGCCGGTGATGGGGTCTTTTGAGACTGAAGTGATTTCTTGGCCTATTTTGAGAGTTCCTTGTTGAACGAGTAGAGTTGCCACGGGACCTACATTTTTTTTGAGGCTTGATTCGATAACGCTGGCTTTGAGAGGTCCATTTGGGTCAGCTGTGATTTCTTGAAGTTCAGCTAGGGCTTGAATGGTATCTAAAAGTTTGTCGACTCCTTTGCCATCTCTAGCTGAGATTTCAACAAAAGGTGTATCTCCTCCATATCCTTCGACGTTGATACCCTCTTCGACTAATTGGGCTTTGACCATTTCTGGAACGGCGTTTTTTAGATCAACTTTGTTGATAGCCACGATTAGAGGAGCGGCGGCAGACTTGATGTGCCTGATTGATTCTTTGGTTTGAGGCATAACGCCATCGTCGGCGGCGACAACAAGGATGACGATATCGGTGACAGAAGCACCGCGAGAGCGCATTTTGGAAAAAGCGGCGTGGCCTGGGGTATCAATGAAAGTGATTTTTTGGTCGCCTCTTTGGATTTGGTAAGCACCGATGGCTTGAGTGATACCGCCAGCTTCTTTGGTGGTTATGTTTGACTTTCTGATGTAATCAAGCAAAGTGGTTTTGCCATGATCAACGTGTCCCATGATGGTGACAACAGGAGGCTTGGTTTGAGGGGTAGTTATTGGTTTTTTTTTGGACATATTTTGGATTAAATGGACGCTTAGCTATTGGACTTGATTGATGGTGGAAAGATGATGAGTTTATTCTTTTTTGTCAGAGTTAGACTCTTCTTCGGTGTCAGTTGAAGAATCTTGAGGTTGGTCATCAGAATCTGTTTGGACATCGTCTTGAGCTGACGAAATGCCATCTTCTGATTGAACTTCTTTTTCGGAAGTACCCTCTTCTTCTGGATCTGATTCTGGTGAAGAATCTTGTGTGGGTTCAACCTGAGGTTCTTTTTGGAGTTTTCCTTCTAACTCTTTGAGAACTTGGTTGATGGTTTCCTGAGCTTCTTCGTCGATGTTTTTGATTTCTTCGAGATTGGCGGTTTGAAGTTGGGAGACGGTTTGGATACCAGCTTTACCGAGGAAGGTTACGATGTCGGCTGGAAGTTCGAGGGCGTCGATTGGAGTTTCTTCGGTGATGGTGGTGGATGAAGTGACTTCTTCACCTGATTGACCTTTGATGTCGATTTTGTAACCGGTAAGTTTGGCAGCGAGGCGGACGTTTTGACCGCCCTTACCGATGGCTAGACTGAGTTGGTCGTCTGGGACGGTGACGACTGCAGCTTGATTGTCTTCGTCTAGTTCGATGTGAAGGCCTTCGGCTGGGGCAAGAGAGGCAGCAATAAAGGTTTTGGGGCTGTCGCTGAATTGGATAATATCAATTTTTTCTCCACCAAGTTCGTTGATGACTTCTTGGACACGAACTCCTTTTTGACCGACACAAGAGCCTACTGGATCGACTCCTTCTTGGGTGGAGTTAACGGCTATTTTGGTTCGGTAACCGGCTTCTCTAGCGATAGCTTTGATTTCGACTGCGTCTGAAGCAACCTCGGGAACTTCACGGCGAAAGAGTTCAACCACGAGTTCAGGGGCTGATCGGGAAACGATGATGGTTTTGCCACGCATGGTTTCTCTGATGTCGCTGATGTAAACGGCGAGGCGTTGATTCATTTTGTAGTATTCACCTCTGATTTGTTCTTCTGGAGGCATAAATCCTTGGCCACGGCCGATATCGACAATGACGTTTTTGCCGTCGAAGCGAAGCACCATACCGGAGATGACGGTACCAACTCTATCTTCGTATTCGTTGATGATGGCGTCTTTTTCGGCTTCTCTGACTCTTTGAAGGATGACTTGTTTGGCTGTTTGAGCTGCGATTCTGCCAAATCCTGGAGGAGTGACGTCTTCGTTGGTTTGGGTGTTGATGATTTTGGCGGCACCAGTTTCCTCGTCTAGTTCGACGGTGTAGTATTCTTCGAGCTCAACTTCTTCAAAACTGTCTGGAAAGTCTTTTCTGAAAGCGGCTAAGATGGCTGATTTGATGGTGTCTAGAACAACTTCGGGGTCGATACCGCGTTCATTACAAATTTGATTGATGGCAGCGGCAAATTCTGTTCTGGCTGTAAGTGGTTGTGATGAAATATTTTTTAGAGGCTCAAAAGCTCAAAGGTACAAAGGTACAA
>CBDUQH010000036.1:0-10777 GCA_965369335.1 uncultured bacterium | reverse complement strand
GTATTGTCTGAGCTGTTACACTCACCTACTGTTTTGAGATTAAAAGGAATTACACAAGCTGGAGTCCCTCAGCAATTCAATTCGATCGAGACATATGACAGATATGAACATAGTGTTGGAGTTATGCTCCTACTTAAACGACTAGGATGTTCTACTGAGGAACAAGTTGCAGGTTTGTTACATGATATTTCTCATTTAGCTTTCTCCCATGTAGCAGAGTGGGTATTTCAAGAAGAAGGAAGCACTGAGGAGTCATTAAACGAAACAATGACCCAAAGATTCTTAGATGAGTCTGAACTAAAAGGCTTACTAGAAAAATATGACCATGCTACTGCCAAAATTTCAGACTTTAGTAACTACCCTATTCTCAAAAAAGGAATGCCTGATTTAAATGCTGATAGAGTAGATTATTCACTTAGAGAAATTGGGAAGTGGATTGACCCAGCTCTACCATCAGAAGTAATTGACGACCTAGTATTAAGAGAAAACACAATAGTTTTTCAAACACCAGAGGTTGCTCTTAAATACTCGCTTGGGTTTTTAAACTTACAGCAAAATTATTGGGGAAGCTATGATTCTGTAATGCGCTACCATCTCTTTTCAACAGTTCTAAGAAAAATGGTTCATTCAAAAGTACTAACTATGGAAGATTTTTTAGGGGAGGAAGCCCCAATCGTTAAAAGAATAGCAGAACAAACAGATCCGGAAATTACAAGTTTGTTATCAATGTTAGAACAAAAAGATCTTACTGGTTATCAAGGTACTGTTGGTCAGAAGGTTAGAAAAAAGTTTAGATACATTGATCCTTTAGTTATGACTGGATCCGACCTAACAAGGCTGACTAAACTGAGTACAGAATATAAAAGTGCCTTAGAAAAGGCACTCAAAGTAAACAAAAAAGGTATAGATATTTGATTGGAACTTATACCTTGGGTCTCAATATAAGTGAACATCTTTTTGGCCGCGCCCTCTTGCCTTATCTTCTCTTACCAACACAGCCACTCACCTCTATACTTCCAATACCACAATGGTATGCTTAGTAGGCTAAAGGCTGGACAGTCACTTCCTCTGGATCAACAAACCTTCCCACCACATCACTAATTTCCCTCAGGTCATCGATTAGGTTGTTCCAACTAAGACCCATTATGTCCACACTTTTAAGAATGTAAGAGTAAGTTACTTTTCCATGCCTTCTAACCATTTGAGACAGTTTTCGGGGATTTGGCGTTCGAGCTCACCGGCGTAAAACCAGCCGCAGCTGGTCATGCCAACAAGACCCAGGTAGAGCTTTTTAAACGGTTGTCGGTAGTGGACGTCGATGTTTTCAAATAGAACTGGTTTGCCGGTGGCTAAATTGTTTCTGTTGTTGATAAAGAAGTTGATAAATGTTTGGTACCAGTCATCTATTCCTTGAAGCTCTTCGACAGTTTGATCGAGATGTCCTCTAAGGCCTTCATAAAGCGCTTGTTTTCTTTTTCTGAGTTCGTCGTTGGCTCCGTCACAGCCACAATTGTTTTTGCCTGTCCATCGGCCAAGGGCGTGGGGACAGCTCCAACTAGTGGCGTCTTTGATACCGGCGGTGCCAATCATATCTTGGTTGCGTTTGAATTCATCTGGGTGCATGCCTTGATGGACGAAGTAGTTTAAAAACCACATTGATGTTTCACCGCGCCATTCGCCAAAAGTTTCCATGTCCATAGCTGCAAGTGGAGGAAAGTGGTGGTTGTCTTTGTACTTTCTTATTTTTTTGACAAAATTATCGGAGTTACTAATGTCTGAAAAAGCGAGTTTTCTGGCGAACTCCCAACCGTTGTAGCCAAACACCAAAACATCTCCACTTGGAGTGGGTACTTTGTAGATGGGTTTATAGTCGACGAAATCAAGTTGTTCTTGATCAAGGATGAGGAAGCGGACGCCTTTTTTGGCAAGGAGGTCAACTGTTTGTTTGTTTACTCCGAGTTCTGGTGGCCAAAAACCAAAACCGATTAAAGGCTCGCCTTTGGTGTTGACAAGTTTGACTCCAAAATCTTCCTCCCAAGCTTTGATACCAATATCGATCATGATCTCTTGTAGAATCTCTGGAAGTAGTGGAAGTATTGGGTGAAGGTAGGGGTCGACGAAAGGAATTTCTGACATGCCAAGGATTTCGATGACTTGTTCGTAGTCACTGGGGTGAAATTCTTTGATCCAGTCTCTGGTAGTGCCAAAAAGATGACCGGCGGCGAGCTCATTTGAGAGAACTGCGTCGGGATTGTCGATGCCGTATTGGGTGATTGGGGTGGTCATGAGGTGATAGCAGTTGTCCCAGATTCGTTCGTTGTACCCTCCTGGAAGGTCAGATTCACCGGTGATGTCAAAAACAGTATCTTCGTCTATTTTTAGTCGACGAGGTGGTTGGTAGCCATGCATGTAGAGGAATGTTTGCCAGTTGTCGATTTGTGAAAGTAGTTCTTCCTGGGTAACTGGTTTTTCGTTGGCTTTTTTTCTTTTTGGACCGTCGTGCTTCATTGGAACAGTGTAGCAGAAATGGTTAGAGGGTACAAAAATATTGGCGATTTTAAATCAATATCAGAATGAAGAGTTTTGGAATGGGATAAGGGCAAGGATTGTAGCTTGGCGGTAGAGGTCGGTTCTGGTGACAAGGCCATGAGTAAGGATGCCAACGGCGCCTTCTTTTTGTTTGGAGTTGTCTTTGTTGTGTAGATAGTCCATGGCGTGGCCGAGTTCTAGCCCTTGGTTGAGGAGTTTGGATGCAGATTGGGGTAGTGGAAAAGTGCTGGTTTTGGAAGATGAAGTAGAGGTTTTTGATTTGATGGTTATCCAGGCAAAAGAATGATAAGTATCCCCTATTAAGTCGACGCCTCCTTCTATTCCAATCCAGTAATCTGCTTGAGGGTGACGTTTTTGAGCGTTGTGGGCACGATTCTGAGAACCAAGTAAGGTTTCTGTGTCGGTCATAGGTTGATCCCCTACTCCGGAATCGACGTTTAATGAAGTAATATCAATGGTTTGATTGGGAAAGGTTTTTTTGAAGGCTTGTTTGGTGGCGTTAACTTTAACTGGGTTTTGTGAAGAAATGACAATGAGCATAAATTTAAATTGACCTAATTTATTTAACTGGTCTAATTTACCTAAAAAACGCACAAATCCAAAGGGGGAAATTCTGAGTTACAAATCTCAAATTATGAAAATGAAGCTAGTAAAGCTTGCTGGTTTTTTTGAGCGTGGTCTTGATGGCTTCGGTAATAGTGGGGAATTTTTTACGAAATGCAGCAATGACTAAGTCTGAAGCAGCGTTGATGTCGTAGTAATCTGTGTTGATGATTAAGTCGTAGTATTTGGGATTTGAGTAGGACTTGTTGAAGTATTGAGAGACAAAATCTTTTCTTTCTTTGGTGATTTTTTCGACTCTGTTTTTAGCGACTTTGTGGCTGATTTTTTCGTAGAGAATGGCGCGTTTGATTCTAACTTGTTTGGGGGCTGTGATGAGAACGTGAAGACCGTCGGATCTAGGAGCAATGAAGTTTGAGCCTCGGCCCAAGATGACACAGCTACCCTGGCTGGTGAGGCTTAAAACAGTTTTGGTGAGGTGTTTGATGTAGGCTGTATCTGAGATGTATTCTGGGTTAAAAAGGCTGTGGACGATATCTTGGATGGCATTTCTGGTGCGCTCGTCTACTTTTTCAATAACTTTTTTGCGTTTTTTGACTGATTTGGCAATTTGTTGAACTAACTCGTCGTCGTAGAAGTTGTAGCCAAGTTTTTGGGCTGTAAGTTTGCCAATTGGGTGTCCGCCTGAGCCGGGATCGCGGGCGATGGTGATAAAAGGCTTGGAAGTTAGTTTAGGGGAGGTGTTTTTTTGATTAACAATAGATTGAAGATTGGCTCGGTCAAAAACCTGATTTAAAAGATTTTGTTTAGTGTCGTGCATTAAAAATAAATGTTAGCACTAGAGGGATTTTGTGGCAATGTGTTGGGGATAAGTAGGTGTTAGAAAGTACAAGAGGTAAAAAACGCAAAAGCTTAGAAGCGAAGGTAAATATTTGTGGAAATAAGTAGAAATATTTGGAGACAAATTGAGATTTGATTGAACGATTAGTCTCTGTTTTGGCGGCGGCGGTCGATGGGGTCTAGGTGGCGCTTTCTGAGTCTAAGAGATTGTGGGGTGATCTCTAGGAGTTCATCTTCTTCGAGGAAGTCGAGTGATTGTTCGAGGCTGAATTGAGTTGGCGGAGTTAGTTGGATAACGCCATCTGAGGACTTGGAGCGCATGTTGGTGAGCTTTTTGCCTTTACAGACGTTGATTTCAATATCTTCATCTTTTGAGTTTTGGCCGATGATCATGCCTTGGTAGACTTTGGTGCCTGGCTCGATAAATGTAACTCCCCTACCCTGAGCAGCATTGAGGCCGTAGGCTAAAGCTTCACCATCGTTGGAGGCGACTAAGACACCTTTTCTTAACTTGGGAAGAGGTTTGCCTAGTGGTTCCCAGCCGATGATTTGGGAGTTATAGATAAGTGTGCCTTTGGTTTGAGTGAGGAGGATGCTTCTAAGACCAAGGGTGGCTCTTGAGGCAATGTGGTAAATAAATTGGGTTTGAGTGTCAGAAATTGGTTCTAGTGATACGAGCTGGCCAAATCGTTTGCCAAACTCTTGATTGATGGTACCTTGATGTTCGTTGGGGACAATAATGGTTACTTCTTCAAGTGGCTCTTTTTTGACACCATCGATGTTTTTAATGATGACCTGGGGTTTGCCGACTTCCATTTCGTATCCCTGGCGGCGCATGGTTTCGAGTAGGATGGACAAGTGGAGTTCTCCCCTACCTGAAATTTGGTAGCCTGTGTCTTTTTTGTCGATTCTAAGGCCAATGTTGGTTTCTAGTTCTTTGTTTAAGCGCTCTTCTATTTGACGGCTAGTGGTGAAGTCGCCTTCTTTTCCAGCGAAAGGTGAAGAGTTTGGGGAAAGGGTGATGTGAAGAGTGGGTTCGCCTATAGATGGGGCAGGGATTGATTGAGTGTCTGAGGGGTCGGACAAAGTTTCTCCGATTTGGGCTTGGTCAATGCCTGTTAGGGCAATAATGTCACCTGCTTGGGCTGTGTCGATTTCGACTCGATTAAGGCCTTGCCAGTGCATAATTTTTTCGATGGTGTAGCGTTTTTGGGGATCTTGGGTAATGATGATTTTGCCTTGGGTGGAAATTTGACCTTGATGGACTTTACCAATGACAATGCGGCCTAAGTGGTTGTCGTAGTCTAGGCTGGTAAGGCTTAGCTTGAAAGGACCATCGATGGAATTTTGAGGCTTGGGGATGTAGTCGATGATTTTTTGGAGGAGGATGTGGGTGTTGGCCTCTTGGTTGTTGTCTGTAGGGAGCTGGTCAAAAATCTTACCATCTCTGGCGATGGCAAATAGTTTGGGAAAGTGGAGTTGGTCTTCGTGTTCGGCTAGGTCTAAGAAAAGGTCGTCGATGCGAGAGAGAGTTTTTTGAATATTGGCGTTGGGCTTATCTATTTTGTTGATGACAACAATGATTTTTAGGTTTAACTCAAGTGCTTTTTGGAGGACAAATCTGGTTTGGGGCATGGGCCCTTCTTGGGCGTCGATGATAAGTAATGCTCCGTCAGCCATGCCTAGAGTTCTTTCGACCTCTCCTGAAAAGTCGGCATGACCAGGTGTGTCGATGATGTTGATTCTGGTATCGTTGAAGTTAATGGCGCAGTTTTTTGCCAAGATAGTGATACCTCTTTCTTTTTCGAGGTCGTTGCTGTCGAGGATTTGTTCTTGGTTCATCTCGGCTTGGTTGTCGCGGAAATTGTGGGTTTGTTTGAGTAAAGCGTCGATGAGGGTAGTTTTGCCGTGGTCGACGTGAGCGATGACGGCGATGTTTCGGATGGACATGAGGAATAAGGAATAAGTAATAAGTGAAAAGTCTAAAAAATAAAAAACCCCTGCCGGGGTTTGGACAGAGGTGTATTTTAGCAGATTAACCACTAAAAATCATAGGTCTGGTTAGAATACTGTGATTGCTCTCTAGTTTGAAGTTTATCGACCCTGATTTTCATCAGGATGACGAAGTGAAGATAAAGATGGGGGTATAATGGCAAAATTGACCTAACTAATTCCCGTCTGCAACGCTTTGGGTAGCATTGCGGGCAGGTAATTGCACTAGTTGATTTAACTTTGTTGAGGAAGAAACGATGATTTTGGCAAAAAACGTAAGTTTCCATTTTACAGGCAAGCCTTTGTATGAGGAGGCCAGTTTTTCGGTGCCAAAAAATAAAAAAGCTGGGCTGGTTGGTTTGAATGGAGCTGGCAAGTCGACTTTGTTTAAGTTGATCTTGGGTGAGGAGTATCCTGACGATGGCAAGGTTAAGGTTGAAGGTAGTGTAAGGCTTGTGCCTCAGGAAGTGAGTTATGATAAAGCACAATATGAAGCAAAGAGTGTGAGAGAGTATCTTAAAAAGGCAAAGCCACACAAGGATCATTTTTATGAAAATTTAATGTCCAAGATGGAGATGAAAAGTGTGAGTTTGGATGATGTTCCTCAAAAATTGTCAGGGGGGCAAAGGACTAAGTTGGCATTGATGTTTGCAGTGTTGGCCGAACCAGATGTATTGTTGCTTGATGAACCAACTAACTTTATGGATACGGCTGGAAAAAAGTGGGTGATGCACTGGTTGTCTGGTTATAAAAAAACTTTGCTGGTGGTGTCACACGATTTGGAATTGTTGGATCGGCATATAGATAAAGTGGTTTACATCAATAAACAAACCAAAAAGTTTGAGGAATACACAGGGACTTATTCTAAGTTCAAGAAGTTAAAGGCTGAAAAAGATGCCCATTTGACAAGATATATTCGAAACCAGCAGCAAAAAGTAAAGAGAATGAAAAAGAGTGTGGAGCGGCTTAAAAGGAGTAATGTGGAGAAAGTGATTAGGCAAAGGGTGGTGATGGAGAGAAGGATTGCTCGAATTGAAGATAGTTTGCCTGAACTACCAGAGGAAGTGGTGAGGATTAAGTTACAACTACCCACTCCAGCGCATGTGGGATCGGTACCGGTGATTGTTCGAGATTTGAAGAAAGCATTTGGTGGTAAAGAAGTACTGGGGAGTGTAAGCTTTTCGGTGCAAAAAGGTCAAAGGATAGCTTTGATTGGGCATAATGGTGCGGGGAAAAGCACTTTGATTAAAGCTATTTTGGGTAAGATTGAAGTGGATGATGGGGAGGTGATTTTGGATAAAAACATTAGTGTTGGCTATTATTCTCAGGAGTTTGAGAGTTTTGATTTGAGTATGAATTTGTACGACACGGTTCGAAAAAATAGTTTTGGAACTGAGGGGCAAATTCGGAGCTTTTTGGCCAAGTTTATGTTTGGTAATGATAAATTAAAACAAAGCGTGGAGTCATTGTCGGGGGGAGAAAAAACGAGGTTGTCTATCGCACTTTTGATGCTTAAAGAACACAACTTGTTGGTGTTGGATGAACCAACGACTTATTTGGATGTGTTGTCGCAAAAGATAATATTGGAGGCTTTGAAAGAATACCAGGGAGCGATGTTGGTGGTATCTCATACAGGAGATTTTTTGAGAGGGTTAAAACCAGAGAAAGCCCTGCTTTTGCCTGAGGAAAGGTTTGTGTATTGGGAAGATTCTTTGGTCGAGAGGGCGGTGGAGATTTAGGAGTTTATTTTGAATCTTTGGGAGCTTGGTAGATGGTGGTTTCTGGTTCTGGGGAAGTTTGAGGTGATGGTGAATTTACTGTTTGTTCAGTTGTGTATCCAAATTGGATCATGTCTGATTCCTGTTGTGATATTTGTTTAATTAGTTCTAATTTGAAATATGCACCATTTGATTCGATGCCCATATGTGCCTCCTTTGTTTGCAATTTTTGTAGCTTAAAGGGTTTGGTGGAATATTGCAAAGTGTGATTTGTAGTAATGGTCGCAGGGTTGATAGGAAGGTTATAATATGGGATATGAAAAAACTAAAAAAAGACGATATTCGAAATAAGCGGCCGGATCCGATTCCGTTTACTAAAGAGGCTTATGAGAAGATGGAGAAGGATTTTGAAAAGCTGTCGAAGGAACAAGGGGAAATATTGGTGAGGCTTCAAACGGCTAGAGAGATGGGTGATTTGTCTGAAAATGGAGCTTACAAGTACGCTAAGTTTGAGTTGGGAAATGTGAGAAGAAAGTTGGGAGCACTTAAGTTTCAGTTAAGGTATGGTGTGGTGGTGGAGAAAAAGAATGATGGAACGGTTGATTTTGGGGCAAAAGTGAAGTTGAAAAATGATGACAGAGAGATGGAGTTTACTTTGGTGAGTAAACACGAGTCAAACCCTAGTGAGAGAAAATTGTCGACGGACTCCCCTATTGGAGCGGCAGTGATTGGTAAAAGTGTAAATGACGATGTTGAAGTGAAAACACCAGGTGGTGTGGTTAAGTACAAGTTGGTGAGTATCGAGTAACAGCTGAGATTGTTTGTGGTAGAGTGGAGGTATGAAATCCAATTTGATGGGGAAAGTTTTTTTGGTGTTGGTGGTATTGGTTAGCTATGTGTTGGCTTGGCAAATGCCGTGGTTTTGGCATTTGCACTCAGATACTAGGGTGTTTCAGGCTCGATCGAGCTACTATTGGGAACACAAGAATCTGTCCGGTTGGAGTGGAAATGAGTATCAACCGGGGGCGGTGAGTTTTTTTATGCTGATGTCTCCAGTGTTGTCGATATCGAGTGAGTTGAATGTGTATATTTGGAGTCTTTTTTTGGTTAATTTGGGGTGTTTGGGGATTATGGTGTGGTTATATCAAAGGATAAACAAAGATAGTTCTTTGATGGTACTTGGGATGGTTTTGTTGAGTGTGGGGCCGGTGTGGCTGTTTAGATTTGATTTGTATGTGATGATTTTTTTGCTGGCGAGTATTTATTTGTGGCAGCAGAAAAAGATAGTGGGCTCGATGGGAATGCTTGCTTGGGCAAGCTTGATAAAGGTGTTTCCGGTGATTTTTTTGCCTTATTTTGGCCTAATTGCTTACAAGAAACATGGGTTTGAGAAGTTGATGAAGGTGGTAGGGAGTTACTTGGGATGGCTAATGGCAATGGTGGCGGCATATATGGTGATAACCAAAGAGAGTTGGGAAAGTATGAAGTGGAGTTGGTATTTTCGAGGTAATGTGCCGGTGAATACAGAGAGTTTGTGGGCTAGTTTGATGTCGCTTAGGTTGTACTTTACTGAAGGGCGAGTGGTCAAATCTTTGGGGGCTTGGGGTACTTTTGGAGTACATCCCGATGATACATTGGGCAGTTTGAAGTTTTACGCGGGTTTTTCTTTGGTTGTTTTGGGGGTGGTTTATGTGTATTGGTTTTTGAAACGAAAAAACTTGAAGTTTATGTATGAAGACTTGGTTTTTTTGATGGTTGGGTTTTTGTTGTTTTCCAGAACTGTCCATTTGCAGTACACGTTGTGGGTGCTTCTGTTGTTGCCGCTTTTGGGTAAAAAGGTTTGGGAGAGTGGGTTTTGGAAGGTGAATTTTGGGTTGCTTTTGCTCGCAAGTTTGATGTTTCAATATATTTACCCGACTCATTTTAATCAGGTTTTGATAGCTTATGGAGATGGGTCGGTATCTAGCGTGTTTTGGATAAATGTGTTGAGGAATATGTTGTGGATAGTGGTTTGGGTGCAGATGGTTTTGATGGAGTTAAGGCCCAAGGCAATAAAGTGAGTTTGTGGTAGAGTAAGTGTATGAAAAAAGTTTTATGGTTAATGTTGGTTTTTTTGGTGGCTGGTTGTGGAAAATTTGGCAAGGTTGGTGGTGGCGAGGTGGCTTGTACAACAGAAGCCAAAATTTGTCCTGATGGGAGTAGTGTGGGAAGAGTGGGGCCTAAGTGTGAGTTTGAAGAGTGTGCTGATAATGTGCTGGATAATGCTTTACCTTACAAGGCTAAGTTTGAGGTGATCACTGAGGGGTTGGTTCGTGATTTTGGATTACCGATGTATTTACTTCAAGATCCTAATTTGTATCTTGAAGCTAGTGATCCAAGTGTGGTGAATGTAAATGTGGCAGGGGCTAGTTGGGGAGATTTTTTTGGGTCACTCCCCTTCTCGGTAACTGATGAGTGTTTGATAACTGGAGATGGTGAGAAGCTGTGTAGTGGTGAGGGAAAGGTGCTTAGGTTTGTGTTGAATGGTGAAGAGGTTGAGAATGTGTTGGAGATGCCGATTAATGAAGGGGATGAGCTTAAGGTTGTGTGGGAGTGATTTGGGTGTTGTCTATTTTTGTTGATGTTTGGTTAACATTATTCGTCTCATTTGAAGTGGATGATTGATTTACTGTGGTATTTTGGATTATCTCATGATTGACTTGTTGGTCTTTGTGCTGGTTTGTGATTAAGACGCCAAAAGCAAGCATCCCTATTGAGACAATAAGGACAAATGTGGCAGTCATGTTGTTGATAACAGCAAAACCTAGTTTTGTGAGAAACATCTTGAAATAATCTCTCAAACTAGCATTTTGGATATCTTTATAAGTTATTAACTCATCCGAGCTTTTAAAATGAATCATGTAGTGAAGCAACAACAAAAAGAGTAACAAAATCCCACCCAAAACTAGTAGCAGGCCGATAATTAATGGCATGCTGAGTTTTTTTTCAAAGAAACTAAAACTGATGGAAATGAGTGTAAAAAGTGCAACAAAAACAGCCAAGGTTTCAGTGGATTTAGCGATGGTCAACTGATTTCTTTTAATAAATTCATTTTTTAGTTCAGATAACTCTTTCCT